>NZ_JBNGCJ010000461.1:0-4573 GCF_049974785.1 Vibrio genomosp. F10 str. 9ZD137 | reverse complement strand
CTAGGGTGAAGCCAGCCCCTAAATCTTCCAGTGATGCGATGGCATCTAGACGTTTGATGGCGTCTTTACTCATTGCTTTTGGATGAGGAGTAAGGAGATAGGCGTAAGCTTGGTGATGCGAACGTCCTACGCGCCCACGCAATTGGTGAAGCTGCGCGAGCCCGAGATTGTCGGCACGATCCATGATGATGGTGTTGGCGGTCGGGACATCAATACCGGTTTCAATAATGGTAGTACACACCAATAAATTGAAGCGCTGGTGGTAGAAGTCGTTCATGACTTTTTCCAGTTCTCGCTCTCGCATTTGACCGTGAGCGGTGGTAATTCGAGCCTCTGGAACCAGTTTGGCTAAATTCTCTGCGACTTTATCGATGGTGTCGACTTGGTTGTGTAGGAAATAAACTTGCCCGCCACGCATGATTTCTCGAAGAATCGCCTCACGAACAACGCCATCATCATTTTCTCGAACAAAGGTTTTTATGGCTAATCTTCTGGCGGGGGGAGTAGCAATAATGGACAGATCACGCATGCCACTCATTGCCATATTGAGTGTTCTAGGAATCGGGGTGGCTGTGAGGGTTAAAATGTCTACATCCGCCCTCATTGCTTTTACTTTCTCTTTTTGCCTGACACCAAAACGGTGTTCCTCATCGACGATGAGAAGGCCAAGGTCATTGAACTTAAGATCACTTGAGAGCAATTTGTGAGTGCCGACGAGAATATCAACCTTTCCGTCGGTTACATCTTGCATGATCGCTTTTTGCTCTTTCGCTGATTTAAATCGAGACAGGACTTCAACTCGAATCGGTAGGTTAGCAAATCGGTCACGAAAGTTTTCAAAGTGCTGTTGGGCAAGTAGTGTCGTTGGTACCAGCACCGCAACTTGCTTGCCATTGTCTGTACTGACAAACGCTGCGCGCATTGCTACTTCTGTTTTACCAAAGCCTACATCACCACAGACGAGTCGATCCATTGCTTTGGCTTGACACATGTCGGACATGACGGCATTAATTGCTGTGGCTTGGTCATCGGTTTCTTCAAATGGGAACCCAGATTTGAAGGTAGCGTATTGACCGCGATCGAGGACAAACTTGTAGCCTGGTTTGAGTTCACGTTTAGCGTAGACATCGAGCAGTTCTGCTGCAACGTCACGTACTTTTTCTGCCGCGCGTTTACGAGCTTTTTGCCATGCCTCGCCACCCAGTTTGTGCAAAGGTGCGCTTTCTTCTGCCCCACCTGAATACCGACCAATAAGGTTTAATGACGCTACTGGAACGTAAAGTTTGGCGTCATTTTGATACTCGAGTGTCACGTATTCGGTGATCATGCCGCCCGCTTCGAGTGTTTGCAGGCCAATATAGCGACCGATACCATGATCAATATGCACCACAGGTTGGCCGGTTTTTAGCTCTGCAAGGTTACGAATGACCGAGTCACTGTTGGTGGTCTTTCGATCTTTTCTGCGTCGTTGAATAACGCGGTCACCCAACAAGTCACTCTCACAAATGAAAGCGATATTCGATGCAGTATCGACGAAGCCATATTCGGATGCGCCTAGAACAAGGGTGAACTTATTGCTGCTTTTGATTGCGTTGCTGAAGCTATCTTCTTCAATAGGTCGTAACTTGATCCCTTGCAGTAACTCAAGCAGTGCTTCTCTTCGGCCTTCAGACTCCACAGAGAAAATGATCTTCCCTTGGAATGTTTCTGAAAATTGGCGAAGTGCGGCTAAAGGTTCTTTATTCTTGTGTTGTACGGATAAGTCCGGTAACGATTCCACCGCGAGGTTGCTTCGCCCTGATTTGTCCGGAATGTCTTTAATAGACAGTAAGGTTTGAGGCAACTGCTTAAAAAAGCGAAACAACTCGTCTTTTTTCAACCACAAGTCACCCGGTGGAAGCAAAGGTCGAAGTGGGTCGATTTTTCGTTGCTCATAGCGATGCTCTACATCGGTGAGGAAGGCATCAATCGCAGGCTCTATATCGCCGACAACAATTAATTGACTGCCAGGGGTTATATAGTCAAACAAGCTCTCAGTGTGATCGAAGAATAGGGGTTGCCAATATTCGATACCAGAAGGCCATGTGCCTTTTGTAACCTGCATATAAACAGATTCAGGCTCTCTTCGAGCATCGAAACGTTGACGCCAGCGAATTCTGAAATCTTCAATTGCCGATTCTGATGTCGGAAACTCATGGGCTGGAAGCAATCGGATTTCCTGAATGTCCTCGATAGAGCGCTGATTCTCGGGATCAAAGGTACGAATAGTATCAATTTCATCATCAAAAAAATCGATCCGATAAGGGTCTTTGCTGCCCATAGGGAAAAGATCGAGAATAGAGCCTCTGCTGGCATATTCACCTGGCCCAAACACTTGATCGACATGGCGATAGCCGGATTGCTCTAATTGAGTGCGCAGTTTTTCAAGAGAAAATAGATCACCGGTTTTCACCATTAAGGTGTGCTGCAGCAAAAACTCTCGAGGAGACTGCTTTTGTAGCAAGGTACTTATTGGAACAATGGTGATTCCTGAGGTAAGAGACGGCAATTGATACAGCCGTGCTATACGATCGGAAATAATCTCTTGATGGGGTGAAAAGTTATCATAAGGCAGCGTTTCCCAATCAGGGAATAAGGCCACTTCTTGATCGGTGAATTGTTCGATCTCTTGCTGCAGTTTTAATGCGGTTTGTGGATCGGCAACAGCGAGCAAGGTATGGTTTTTATGGGTGTCGGCAAGTTCGGCGATAGCCAGAGAGAGGCTAGAACCTTTGAGGTTACCGATGAATTTTTTATCTCCCGCACCGCTGGGTGTCGATAGAGAAAGAAGTTTTGATATCGTCATGAAAGGGTACTTATTTGTCTCTATTAAGGGAGCGCTGACGCAGGAGTTTTTGTTGTTGGTAGAGCGCGGCTCGAATCAGTATGTCTTCGTCTGCGTCTCTTAATAATGTGTACTGGATAGTCGTATCCCAGCCTAAGTCATGTTGCTCTACAGAGCTGATTTCGCCGTAACAATAAATGGCTGCAGGCGGGTGATCTAAGAATAATTTGACTCGCGTTTTTGTCCCCACCGCCAGTTTAGCTTTGCTGTAATAAGAAAAGACGCTCGCACCAAATGAATGGGTTGTATTACGAAACTGTTCATCGTCTTGTTGAGAAAGCATGAACGTCAGCAGCAAGTTGAGCTTAGAATTTTGTGTGTCTAACAGTTGCACAACATGTTTGAAATCGCTGTTCGTCAGCTCGATTCGTGCAGACTCGTTAAGCTTATCAAGTTGGCTAAATTCACTCGATACAATAAAAGGAGTCGGGATCTCGGCCTCGAAGACGTCATTAGAAGGGAAGACAAATTCTGCCGATAATGGCTCGATGTTCGCCGTCATCTTATGTTGAACGGAAAAAAACGCCTGATCTGACATAGTAGAGCTCCTTTTATTGCCGATCGCACCCCTTTTATTATTGCCAATAGAAGGAATTTTGTAATGCTTGAGTTGTGATTATCGCCATCGCTACAAACATATCAAGGTATGTCTCTGTAATTGAGTACAATTAACTTATTTTTAGCAAATTAGGGCTATAACCTGAGTACGTAAATCGTTAAAGTATGTGGTTCAATTTATCTTGGTTTTAACTATGACTCTTCCCATTTCGTTCTATATCGGTCTGCGTTACCTCAGGGGACGATCCGGTGATAGATTCAGTCGATTTGTCTCTTACATGTCGACAGCTGGTATTACTATTGGTGTTATGTCTTTGATTACGGTTCTTTCGGTTATGAACGGGTTTGAGGCGCAATTGAAAAGCCGCATTTTGGGGGTACTGCCTCAAGGGGTCATTTCTCAAGATAATGATAAAACGGAGTATACGACTGATATTCCAGATTTTATTTCTCAAATGTCTGATCAAAAAGCCCCTGAACCGATTGTTCGTAGTGAAGCAGTTATCCAAAGTGCCTCTCAATTGACCGCAGGAATGATGCTGGGCATCTTGCCTGCAGAGAATGACCCAATAGAAAAACACTTAATTGCAGGGCGGTTGTCCGATCTCAAACAGGGTGAGTATCATGTGTTTCTTGGCCATAGCCTAGCCCGTTCTCTCAACGTTTCAACGGGTGACAAAGTTCGACTGATGGTGACAAGCGCGAGTCAATACACGCCTTTTGGCCGTATACCAAGCCAACGTAATTTTACTGTCGCGGGGCTTTTTAACACTGGGTCTGATGTCGATGCACAGTTGATGGTCACGCATTTGTCTGATGCGGCTAGGTTACAGCGATATTCACCCGATACGATTTCAGGATGGCGTCTCTTTTTTGATGACCCGTTCGTTGTGGCGGATTTATCCAAACAAGCACTTCCTCAAAACTGGCATTGGAGCGATTGGCGTCAGCAACGAGGTGAGCTTTTCCAAGCGGTTCAAATGGAAAAGAATATGATGGGGCTAATGCTAGGTCTGATTGTCGGTGTGGCGGCGTTCAATATCATTTCAGCCCTTATTATGGTGGTGATGGAAAAACAGTCGGAAGTGGCCATCTTAAAAACACAGGGCATGAGCGATCACCAAGTACTCG
>NZ_JBNGCJ010000460.1:0-9111 GCF_049974785.1 Vibrio genomosp. F10 str. 9ZD137 | reverse complement strand
GGGTTTGTAGGCTGTTCTACTCCGGCGGTTTCTACTTCTTCAAAGTCTGTTGTTGCGCCATCACTTACCGAATCAAATAAATTGCTAAAACCATCGCTACCCTGACTAGATTGACCAGGTGTCCTTTTATCTGAAAGGTACTTTTTGAACTGAGTAATCAGTGGAGTGATATTGTTAAAATATATTAAGCTTCTTCTGCTGTTTTTTGATAAAAAGATACTTTGGTCTTCACTATTAAAAGGTAAAGTGCTTATTGCTTTCTCAAATTCAGATAGCCCTTTTTTGTATAGTTCAATTGAATCGAAATTAACTTCTTCAATAAGGTTATTGATAGAAATTGGCAAGTCAGGAAAACTATTGCTCAGCTGCTCAATAAAATAAGAGTCGATATCACAATGCAAGATGTTTTCTGGAGATGAGCAAAATTCAGCATTTTTGTATTTATCAAGTTGATCTTGAAATGTTGACTGTTGATTTGTACGGCTGTTAGATAATTCCTGGTGTAGCAGGCTGGTGAACATAAGTTCAAACTTATTCTGAAGTTTAAACAACTCTTGCTTGTAATGTTCTCTAAAATCAATTTTCAAATGACGTTCACCGTTGAAGGCATTTAGTGAGATATCTAACAAATCAAATAGCAATTTTAGCCTTTCAATATGCGAAGACTTATTTAAATGAGAAAAATCAAAAGAGTCATTAAACTCATTGATATCGACTTCAGGTATATCTAATAAGCAGGCAAGGGGCTGTGATACGACATAATCATCCACATAAATATCATCTCTTATGCTAACTTGTTTTATTGTTAAAATAGTTTCCCAAAAAAGTTGTTCAGGGCTATATTCTTGGGATAGTAACTCATTTTTTATCTCATTAACCCTATGTATTTCAACATCAAAATCTTTTAAATATTGCTCCTTTTCAGTAGAGATTAAAAAGCTTAATAATTGAGGCTTAAAAGAATGAGTATTACGTTTAGTGATTTTACTAAACAGCTCATTCAAAGCTGAAGAAAACACTTTATTCTTACTTTCGGCGGGAGAGTGTAATAAATAAATAGCAGTATTTCCTTGATCATCCCTAACATAATTGGATGCATGGACATTTATCGAACCTGATTCACCAATTGTAACTCCTACTAATAGCTGCTCAACCTCTGTAATATCCGTATTTTTAATTCGAACAAATTCTTCTTCGCTCAACGCTCTAGAAATATGTGTTTCAAGTAATGCTATTGTTTGTGGTAACCACTGGAAATAGGTAGAAATAATGGTGGTTTTAATTTCAACGGTTTTGATTAGCTCCTTGGAAATTTGATTAGAAAACTGTTTGCCAATTTCCTTGGCAATAAGCCCAAAGGTATTTTTATCACGGTTAGTGAAGTGTGGCTGCACTTTTTCTTTTATTTGCTCTGGTAATAATTCATAGCTTAATTTATCGTCAATATAATAGATCTCATTTGCATTTACCCACTCTCTAGTTTTTGTTATCGCGTTTACAGCTAAAAACTTAGAGTTAGCTAATTGCTTCATTTTCTCAGCACCATGTCGTGCAGCATATGAATAGAGCTTACCTAAAATTCGATTGTAAAAATCTATGAACTGCTGTTCATCAGGTATTTTTTCTTTATAGGTATCGGAAATTAATAGCAGTAATCTCTGATAGTTTGAAATGTCATCACTGTCTAAGTGAATTAAACCGGTGCTTGAAGTAAAGCCACCCTTAAAATTATATTTAACAGGCAGTAAATTTAAATATTTTGAGATTACTTTGTTGTGGGGCTGCTTCAGTTCAAGTGGCTCAATACCAACAACATTGGTAATAGAATATGCATTTTCTTCACCACTAAATATAATCCAATTTTCAGTTTTTAAGCTTTCTACAGCACCATATATCGCTTTATTTGGTAAAGTGGTAAATATCCGATAATTGCTTGTGTAGCTAGCAGCTCTAAATCTGGGTAATGATGTATAACCTAAAAATGCTTCATATTGATTCCAGTTTTCGATAATTGAAGATTTAAACCAAGCATTATAGCTTCTTGGTTTATCTAATACCCTGTCATTTTTAATAATGAAAGGCCTAGACGAAAGGTTAAGTAACCTAACTAGATCTCTATCTCTTTTCTCCTTACCATTAACTCTTACTTGTTCATCTACTATGTAAAAAGCGGGGATATCCCATGCCCCTAGTTTCTTCCAAAATACTAGAGTTTCAGAAGACTTTTCAATTTCCCAAGCGGTCTCATCTACGAAGTCGGCATCAGGGTATAGCTCTCTTATATTCTCGTTTTCAACATATATGGGATTAGTAATTGGCGATAGCCATTTATCAGTTCCACTTATGGGCAATAATATTTTTTTCTTAATTTCATCTACTGATCTAATATCATCTGGAGACAGTCGATATATTGCACTTAAAACATCTGAATTGGGTGTTCGATCATCATTAAATAGTTTAAGTAAACGCCTAGTTAGCTCAAACGTATTAAACTCAACGATACCAGTACGACTCCTGCCGTCTCGGAAATCAACTATTTTTATCTCTTTATGTATAAAGTGAATGTGTTTCCTAATGCTTTTGGGCAATTCTTCATTAGTTTGTTCATCACCTCCATAGAACACATCTTCATTGCTAGTAACTAACTTCCATTTATCGGTCAGTAATACCTTTTTCTCAGTTAAGTTAATATCCTGATGCTTGGTAACATAAGCATATAGACCTTGAAAAAATTTAAGGTTTCTATTTTTTGCTTGTGCTTTGCATTCTTCTTCAATTTGGCTCGCCAGATTGCGGTGTTCCAAAATTTGAATATCAAATTCATCTTGTAACCAATCAGATATCTCTTCATCGCAAGTTATTAAATGTTTACCTGCCACATCCCCACTGGGAAAAATGGACTTACTTTCTGGATAACCTAAGATCACCTCGGATGGTTTGTAGTAATTACGATTACTCTTGTCATAAATGAACTTTTTATTGCTAAGCTCCTTTACAACTTCATCATATAAATTATCCAACTGGCTATCTTGGTTTCGAGTAAAACACAGCATCTTTGTTGTATTAACTTTGTCTTTTTTAAGAGAAGTTAAGACTTCATTTGCAATAAACTGTCCAATAGCCGTTAACAAGTAATCATTAACTATTGAATCTCTTAGGGCTGTTCTTTCAGGGTTAACTACAAAATAGCTGTGGATGATGAAACGAAATCCCGATGACAATTTTAACGGGTAGAAAACATACAGTTTAGAGTCGTCAACTGGATTGCAATGGCCTTTATCATTTAACTCAATGACGACACTTACATCTATTGCAGTCGAACTACTGAACACCTCTTTTTCTTTTTTAGGAAGTGAATTGACTAACTCTTTTGGCAAAGTGATTTTTTGGGAGGGGGAGTAAAACCTAAACTTTGAGTTTTCACCATCTCCACTGAGTACACTAACTGTGTCTTTGTGTTTCGAGATCTCAAGTTTGGTGGTTTTATTCTCGCTCTGAAAGAACAGTTGATTGATATTACCAAGTAAGACTAACTGCCTGTGGCCAATTTTGTTAAATGCATCAACAATAGAAGTCTCATCTAATTCAGGTTTAAGAGGCAATTCAACTTTAGTTACAAAACCATGTTCAATCTCATCAGAAGATAAAGCAGAGCTTTCAAAATGAGGAAAGAAAAACAGTGGAACAGAATCAAGCGTAAAATCATCTCTATGTATGCAAGCATTGATCGTTTTTTGGCGATCAAATTGAACAGTACCGTATTTTGTAATGATTCTTGGTATATCTGTTATTTCCTGTACAGACTTGAAGCCAATACCTTTATAACCGATATAGTCTTGACTACGTTTTGTGCTTTGCCCAATTGTGGTTATTCCCTCAATCCCTGCTTGACTAAATTCAGCACCAGAGTTAGCAATAGATAGAACATCATTTTGAAGTTCTATCTTTATGCATCCATCAGCATCAATTTCTTTGTTTGCATCCCTCACATTTTGTATTAATTCGAATAAATACCGTCCCTCATAGGCTTGTTGAATAATACGCTCTGATTCAGCACTTGCTTGTAACCCTCGTGCAGAATCATTTTTTGATTCATCAAACAACCGGTTGACAATATTTTTTAAGTTCATTCAATTATCCATCAATGGGTTTGCGGGAGATTGTGTTTGTGCTTTATATTAAAATTAGCATAAGAGGTTGATTGCCTTAAGCTCGGCTATCGAATATCAATTTACCAAATATCAATTAGTTAGGTAGCATCATAACATCTTACAGTTGCAAAAAAATCCTACCTAAACAACACTAACGCATGGAGTCTAGGAATTGTCTGATATAATCTGGACCAGAGCGATTATGACTAATCGTGTGGAATAAATCCTAATTCTCCCACAGAATCTCTAACAACGGCCATATCGACGCGAGTCAATAGGTCATGATCCAAAGCCAATACTAACCGTTTCTTAGCCCGAGTCAGTGCAACATAGATTTTTTTCCACTCTTTGTTGAAGTGATTATCTTGAGATAATCCATTTTTAGTCAGGTATGTCAATGTGTTAGTGGTTAGTATAAGTACGCATGTATCAGCATCCAAGCCTTTAACTGAATCAATACTTTGGACAGTAAATTGCACATCATCTTCTTTCGATTTGTCACATAGTTCATATAGCTGAGCGAAATGGTATTTCTCGAATATCAATTCATGTCTGGCTTTTAGCCTATTAATCGCGACTTTAGCACCGACTTCGGCGACATCATTTATGAAGTCGATAAGAGCAGCTTTGACAAATAGTGTTTTGTCTTTCTTGTGCTTGGATTCACGAATCATATCCTCGATCTCTCTCGGAAATGAATGCTTGTTTTTGGCTGATGTAGAATAGCGACCAGTTTTCTTGTCTATACAAACAAGTTGATTTGTATCTATGTAATCAGTTAGTCGTTCGTCGTATCGACAGTCTGTCGATTCTATGTACACGAGTTCACCGACCACTTCTGATAGTGACTGCTGTTTCTGGTCTTCATAGCAAAAACTGTTTGATATCGCTAAGATCTCCGTAGGTACTCGTCTGGTTTGATTGTTGCTCGGTAAGATCTTTGCGTATTCTTTTGGAGTTATTTTTTTAATGAAAGTATCAAGTGCTTGGGGAAACTTGATTGCTTGCTTGGGGTCTCCAATCATGTATACGTCAATATCATTGCTGCCTAGTACCTCGAAAAAGCGAAGAGCATCTTTATCTAAGTCTTGGACTTCGTCGATGAATATCTTGTCGAAGCAGTTCCCTAGAATAGCTAACAGTCTACGGACTTTTGCTTTCTTCGCTTTGTTGTTGTGCTTGCTGACGGCTTCATCAACAATTTGTTTAGCAACGTTGTATACATTATCTGTATGAATGACATTCATCTTTCTAAGTCGTGCAAAAAGACCATTTTTATACTTAGGATTAGATATCATTATTGATGTGTCGTTATAGACATCACCGAGTGTGAATGACGAAAATGGGTAGATGATTTCGTTCAACAAAAAGCTATGGACTGTCTGTATGCAGAGATTCGACGGAATAAAGCCATGTTGTTTGATTGTTTCTTGCTCTATCTTCGCTGTTGCGGATTTTGTGTATGTCAGTGCAAATGTCTTTTTATGGTTAGTAGAAGCTTCGATGTGTTCAATCAAAGTCTTTGCTAAGCCATAAGTTTTCCCCGCACCTGCTCCAGCAATCTGTACTTCAATCATGACAGAGCCTTAATGACCTGAGCTATGTGAGCCGGTAGCTGTATATCCAGTGGGTTCTTTTCATCAATCATCGCGTCACAGACATCCAGCATTCTAGTGGTTTTGCCACTGATCATATGACCGGACACTTCGTCGAGGTTACCATCCATTTCGAACAAACCATTTAGCAAAGCTAGGTTGTCTTTTGCTTCTACTAAATCAATTTCAAGTGTGTAGTGCTTTGTTGTTCTTACTATGACATTTTTGTTGGTTGTGTCATAAGCGTCGTGTTTCTCTTTAGCGGCATCTGAATTGTCATAATCACGAATAACACCAATTTTCTTGTTCTGGTTATCTTTGTTCAAGGAAAGCCATATATCCAAGAATGTGGCGTAACCACGTTGACTAATTGGTATAATATCAATGTCGTTGAGGGCTGCTTGTTTAGACAAATAAGTGCTGATCAGCATTTCTTCAGTTGGACCCTCTACGAGAATGACTTTGTTTGCGAACAGCAGCTTCAGAATGTCGAAATTAGGTCTCTTTCTTAGGTAGTCGACCAGCTTAGTTGGAGTATCGGACAGACTTATTGCTTTCTCGCCAGTAAACGCCAGGACATTAGAGATCCTTAGCTTGTTGATGATCGACGGGTTATGGCTAGAAATGATAGTTTGTACAAGCGAGCCACTGTTGTTTGAGCTTTTTTCGATGAAGTCTCTTACTAAACGAAGGTTGTTAACGCTCAAGTGTGCTTCTGGCTCTTCTATACAGCACAAGTTGAATGTATCACCACACGACTTGTAGTAAGCAAACAGGATGAGTATGTAGATAAGATTTCTTTGTCCCAAGCCTTTTTGGTACAAAAATTCATTACCGTATTTCAAAGTGATGTTCGATAAGATGTTCTTCAAGTTAGGCAGGTTAGGGGTGCAATCAAGCTGCTTGATAATACTGTCATAGTTCTCAAAATCTTCATTAGTTCCAATGACTTTGTCGAATGTTTCGGTCTTTTCAATTGCACTAAAGAACTCAGAGTAAGCTGTGTTGATCTGACCTTTGTCACCATCGTCTAACGTGTTCATAAGTAGCTTTGTAAAAATGCTATTAGACTTCATTGAACTGCTTTCTGAGAAGTCATCTCGCTCGGCATTGATACTATGCACGCTGACGTGTTTTAAGTCACTATATGCGATAGGCTTTTCGTTGTTCACAGATACGATTTGGTAGTCGTATAGCTCAACGGGAAAAGTAAACCAGTTAATATCATCTAACGTTTTACCAGCGAGTGATTTCTTCACGACCTCAAGTAAGTCATTGTCGTCTTTAGGCTTAAAGTCGTATCTGATTCTGTAAGTTTCCTCATCACCATCAGCAACGATCCACTTAGCTAGTAGTGCTGTTTCATAAGCATCTTTCGGATCTGCGAACTCCACGGTTACTGACACTTTAGGTATCTTCTGAAGCTGATGATCTTCAGTGTCTTCATTGACTACAGACGTCAGAAAATCAATAACGGCACCTTTGTTGATGTCAGAAACACTTAAACGCTTCTGGTTGAAGTCTATTTGGTTGCCGCTTAACGGTAACGAAAGTGCGGTGAAAAAGTTCGTCTTACCAGTATCGTTTTCACCAATGACAACTGTCAGCTGTTGAAGCTGGGCTTCGAAAGAGCGGAAGCTACGGTAGTTGTTAATTGTTACCTTTCTGACGTACATGATAATTTCCCTAAAAAGCACACAAGCGCATATGCTACTAATGTACTACAGGTCATGTGGTTACTGTATTGATCTAATGCTTTCAAATACTGAAATGTGATGGCGCATCACATGATGCCTGTCAAAAGACTGGGTAGAAAAAGGGACGAGGCTATGCTACTTCGTAGAACTCAACACATACTGGAAAGGACCATCGCAAGCGTTGGTGTCAGCGCTTGGTTTTATCATTTATTGATGCCGATATACATGTTTCCCCACCTCAGAAACAATCCACGCGCAAATCTAAGCATATTCGGGTGTTACCAATGTTCGATTTATAAAACTCATTCTGCCTAAAAACAAGTTGAAGGGGGTGATAGAATTTTTGGAATTATCTATTCATGGGCTTTGATAGCGGAACACATCAACAATTTGCTGTCTAAAATCACCCACTACGTCGAAGTAGTGGCACTGTTCTTCAGAGTTGTGTTTGATTAAGGTCGCTACTTTTCGTTCAGTTTTAGTTAGTTGTGTTTCGCCCCATGAAATCTGGTTATCTGGGCCTTCTACGCTGAAGTAGCTTGGTGTCCGTGTGTTGTGACTTTCTGGAAATTCAGAGTTGTTATTGGGCATGTGTTCTTGAAATATAACATCATTCAAAGGGACTTCTTCAGCGACTCGGTTGGCATAAGTCACCAAACTGGGCTCCGCAAAAGTATATAACCACGCTTCTTGGTTTACCCCTTTGTTTATCCTTAGAATGCGACCTAAGACTTGCCTGAAGTATAGCTCAGTCTTAACTTTGCTAAGATGGCAGCACACCTGAAGTCTAGGGATATCTGTTCCTTCGCTAATCATTCCAACACTGACTATCCAATCGGAATCGCTGTTTCTGAAATGATCGATGATCCCTGACGGGTCGTCATGCTTGTAAGTGACAATAATCGCCTTTTTATTAAACTCTTCGGAAAGCATCATGTGGATTCTTATCGCGTGCTCAACAGATGCAGCTACCACTAACCCAGCGGCGTTTGGTTTCTTTTCCTGAATCGCATCTAGCTTTTTTAAGCCTAACTTTATCAGGTACCTTATGCAGGTATCGTCGGTAATGATGCTTTGATAGTAGCCAAAAGGTTCATCCAGATATTCACGGATGGATGAGAAGTGGCGAGTGTCTGAATCGTTAGATTTTGCTGTGATCATTTCGTTGTCGACTAAGACAATACTGGGCAAGCGACACACTTTATCTTTAACCGCTTGGCTCAACCCATAAACATAGTTGCATTCAATTTCAGCCGTGTTGATGTTGTAGTGTGACAGGCTTACCGGTGCTTTATCAGAACGCCATGGCGTGCCGGTTAATGAAAGCGTGTATCGAGCATGGGATTGTATGTGTTGAATGATTTTCTCACCCCATGCGTTCGCCTCTGTCATGTTGAGCCCCGCGCAATGATGAATTTCATCCAGTACAACCAGGACTCGGTGAGTTTGTAGCAAAGACCAAAAGTAGTCATCAAAGTACTGCAAACTTTGATAGGTATACGAGGCACCTAACGCTCCAATCACGCCATCAAAACGGCAGTTTAGGTGATTCTTAAAGGTGTAAGCTAACCCCTGCGATATAGCAGTTGATGGTGAAAAGCAAAGGACAAAGTCGATAGCTTTTTGTTCAAATAGCCGAGAGGCAACTTCTGAGATCGGAAGAGCGGT
>NZ_JBNGCJ010000459.1:0-5656 GCF_049974785.1 Vibrio genomosp. F10 str. 9ZD137 | reverse complement strand
AGCCAGTGGTCATGATTGGCTACTCTATGGGGGGGAGGGTTGCGATGCACGGTGTGGCGAATGGTTTGTTTTCGATACTTAATTTGCAAGGGCTCATCGTAGAAGGGAGCCACTTGGGATTAGAGAGCACAGCAAAAAAGCTTGCACGAGCGGTCAATGATCGAGGCTGGGCAAATCGCTTCAATAATGAGCCAATTGAACAGGTGTTAATCGACTGGTATCAGCAAGGTGTTTTTTCTTCACTAAACAATGAGCAGAAACAAATCTTCCAGCTAAAGCGCAATGCTAATCTTGGCCCTGCAATTGCGCAGATGCTACTTGCAACCTCATTAGCCGAGCAAGAATACTTGTTAACTGCACTTAAAAAACAGCCCATACGCATGCATTACATTTGCGGTGAGAATGACCATAAATTTAGTCAGATAGCGCGCACGAGCGGGTTGTCATTTAATTTTGTTTCAGGCGCAGGGCATAATGTGCATCAAGAAAGCCCACATGTATTTGCGCAACAGATAAAGAACTTTACGAAATAGCTATTGATGACAAAACGGTCATTGATCACGAAACAGTAATTGATGCTCGATTAGCAGAGCACGAATCGGACAAATGGATAATTAAAATGGCAAAGACAGTAGGCATTACCGAAGAAGAGCTTTACGCACCCGTTGAATGGAAAGATTGCACCAACGAGTATGAAGATATTCATTATCATAAATCCGCCGATGGCATTGCGAAAATTACTATCGCGCGTCCTCAAGTTCATAATGCGTTTCGCCCACAAACGGTAAAAGAGATGATCGATGCATTGGCCAATGCTCGCTATGATGAACAAGTGGGCGTTATTATCCTCACGGGTTTGGGTGAGAAAGCCTTCTGTTCTGGTGGTGATCAAAAGATTCGTGGTGACTACGGTGGTTACCGAGATGATAGCGGTACGCATCACCTCAATGTGCTTGATTTTCAACGTCAAATTCGCACTTGTCCAAAACCTGTCATAGCTGCAGTCGCTGGCTGGGCTGTGGGTGGCGGTCATGTTTTGCACATGATGTGTGATTTAACCATTGCGGCTGAAAATGCCCAATTTGGTCAAACGGGTCCTAAAGTCGGATCGTTTGACGGTGGTTGGGGCGCGTCTTACATGGCGAGAATTGTCGGCCAAAAGAAAGCGCGTGAAATATGGTTTTTATGCCGATTCTATGATGCCCAGGAAGCGCTTGATATGGGATTAGTGAATACGGTGGTTGCTGTTGACGATCTTGAAAAAGAAGCGATTCGTTGGTCTCGTGAGACACTTCAGCACAGCCCAATGGCCCTTCGTTGTTTAAAAGCGGCCCTTAATGCGGATTGTGATGGCCAAGCCGGTCTTCAAGAACTGGCAGGCAACGCGACGATGATGTTCTACATGACAGAAGAAGGTCAAGAAGGTCGAAATGCGTTTAATGAAAAACGTCGTCCAGATTTTGATAAGTTTCCTCGTAACCCTTAATAAATTTGAGTAAGCCAGCACAGCATTGGTCAGCTAAGGTGTGTTTATGTGAATAAAACCACCTTTGCGTGCTTTGCCGACTATGCTTGTTTTGCTTTAGTACGTTTTGCTTTAGTACGTTTTGCTTTAGTACGTTAAGCAAAATAACCTCAAAAAAACGCAGCAGAAAAACACTCTTAGACAATGGCTATCTACGATTAAGAGTGAACTTATGACCTGGTTTGATGGTCTATGCATTAGTTGCGCTCGCGCATTATCACAGCGGAATCTTATATGAAATCAGCTAAGCTTTATCGTTATCAGTTACCTATGGATAGCGGTGTAGTTCTAAGAAATCATAAGCTCACAGAGCGTGTTGGGTTTATCGTGGAACTGACGGAAAATGGTCGGGTCGGTCGAGGTGAAATTTCTCCTTTAATTGGCTTTAGTGTCGAAACAACGGAAGAAGCAGGGCTGCAAGCTCAGAAACAGCTTGAGTTGTGGGTAGCTGGGCAGCATGCTGATTATGATGAACTTTATCCTTCTGTCGCCTTTGGGTTATCAATGGCGGAACTAGAGCTGGCTGGCGAGTTACCGAAAGAGGGAAATTATCGCTCTGCTCCTTTGTGCAGTGGTGATCCTGATGAAGTATTACCGGTACTTAGCGCGATGGAAGGCAAAAAGGTAGCCAAAGTCAAAGTGGGGCTGTATGAACCAATTCGTGATGGCATGATCGTCAGCTTATTGCTTGAATCGATACCCGATCTGTCACTGCGTTTAGATGCGAATCGCTCGTGGTCGCTTGAAAAAGCGCATAAATTCGCTAAGTACATAGCTCCTTCACTGCGTCAGCGTATTCACTACTTAGAAGAGCCTTGTCTGGTGCCTGGCGACAGCTTTTCGTTTGCCATTGACTCTGGTATCGCCATCGCGTGGGACGAAACCTTGCAGCACGCGATTCAAAAACGTGATTTCTGTTTAGAAGACTTAACCGGTGCAAAAGCCATAGTGATTAAACCGACTCTGATTGGTTCGGTTACACGTTGCATTAACCTGATTGAAAAGGCTAAGACACTAGGTATTCAAGCCGTGATCAGCTCAAGTATTGAATCGAGTCTTGGGCTTGATCAGCTTGCGCGTCTCTCTTTATGGCAATTGCCAGATGAAGTTCCAGGTCTCGATACTTTAAATTTATTTCAGTGCCAGTTAGAGACGGCTTGGCCTGGTTCAACATTGCCAATCTACAAACTTAGCGATCAACAAGTGATGTGGCAATCCTAGTGTCAACGACTTCGTTAAGCATTCAAAGATGGGCTCAACAGAGCCCATTATCTTGTGCGCTAGTTACACCAACCAGACGCTATAATTGGCATGAACTGTGGCAAGAAGTATTGGCTTATGCACACCAGTTAAATGCTCAAGGTGTAGAGCGATCCGATGTTGTCACTATCGTTGGTAAAAATCAGCCTGAAATCGTGTTCGTGTATTTGGCGTGCTGCCATATTGGCGCCATCGGCGCGCTGACCATGCCACAACCTTTGGCATTACTTCAGCAAAAATTTGAACGTTTGTATAAGCGAGAAGCAAGGCCGCTTGTTTGGTTAACTGACACGGTTTGGCAGAGCTTTACAGTCGAAGAGCAACAGACTCTGCATACCCTCTGCACGCGATTAGTTATCAATGAAAATCAATCGGATAACGGCATCAGTGTTGATGGAGGCAACTTAGTCGATTCAGTCAACACCAAAAATATAGCATCGATCATTTTCACGTCAGGCTCTACCGGTGCCCCAAAAGCGCTCGCCCATAGCTTTGCTCAACACTTCGCTTCAGCCAGTGGGCTATTGCAAGAATTTGATTACGGCTTTGGCGATACCTGGCTTTTGAGTTTACCGCTGTATCACGTGTCTGGATTGGCGATCTTGTATCGATGGCTCTCTGCGGGTGGCTGCTTAAAAGTAGGGAAAGGGAATCTCAACCTTGACATTAAAGATGTCACCCACGCATCGTTAGTGTCGACACAATTGAGCCGATTGATCGAGATGAAACAACCGTTGACTTTAACGCGCGTGTTACTGGGTGGCAGCCATATTCCAGAAAGCCTGACAGCGCAGTGTGCCAAATTACACATTGATGCGTGGCTTGGTTATGGCATGACGGAAGCAGCGTCAACGGTCACAGCAAAGCGGGTGAATAACAGTTCGACGGCAGGCTGTGTCATACCAAACAGGAAGCTGAAAATTGAAAATCAACGGATCTTCGTTGGTGGAGATACGTTAGCGGCAGGGTATTTTTTTCAAGGGAATATCACGCCGATCATCGATAACGACGGTTGGTTTGATACCAAAGATCTTGGTTGCTGGGAAAACAATGAATTACGGGTTATTGGCCGCGTTGATAACCAATTCATCTCGGGTGGCGAAAATATTCATTGTGAGCAAATAGAAGCGGAGCTAAACCGTCACCCAGTGATAAACCAAGCTTTTGTTGTTCCAGTCACTGATAAAGAGTTTGGCTATAGACCAGTAGCGATTATTGATGCTGAAAGCTTACCCTCCAAAATAGAGATGGATGTCTTTTTAAAAAAAAGGTTAGAAAAGTTTAAGTGGCCAGTTGCTTACTATTTGATACCGCCTGAATTATTCGCGTCAGGTATTAAAGTGTCCCGTAAGCAATTAAAGCAATGGTTAGAAGTTCAAGTTAGAAGCTAAATAAAATGAAGTGCAAATCCGATGACTAGCCGCTTCTGCACTTCAGGGGGAATGTGATGGAGGTGAAGCCATCACATATGTTTCGCTATACTTGAGAAAGTTAGTTCGCTAAAGCGACTTTCATTTGCTCGGCAACTTTATCCACTTTTCCCAGCCCAATGATAACCTGTAGGCCGCCTTTGCCGATTTTCACTACACCAGCAGCGCCAAGCTTCTTTAGTTTGTCAGAATCAGCAAGTGATGAATCTTTTACGGTCAAACGCAGACGTGTAATGCAGTTATCTACCTCTAGAATATTTTCAGCACCACCGATAGCTTCGATGTAATCTTGTGTGAGCCCACTTAAGCCTTCGGCATTTGACGTAGATTGTTCATCTTCCATCTGCTCTCCACGTCCAGGAGTAGGCAAGTTGAACTTGATGATAGCAAATCTAAAAATGCTGTAGTAAAGCCCAAAGAACACAAGACCTTGAAGGATCAACATGTACCATTTGTTCGCAAGTGGGTTTTGGCTTGATAGGACAAAGTCGACAAATCCAGCTGAGAACCCAAAACCTGCCATCCATTCCATACTCGCTGCAATGTATAAAGAAAGGCCGGTCAAAATGGCGTGAACTAGATAGAGTGCTGGAGCTAAAAACATAAAGCTAAATTCTAGTGGCTCTGTGATACCCGTAAAGAATGACGCCATAGCCGCAGCAACCATAATTGCGAATACCTGGCTTTTGTTTTTCGCGTCTGCACAGTGGTACATAGCGAGAGCAGCAGCAGGGAGGCCGAACATCATGACAGGGAAGAATCCAGCTTGATACATACCTGTTTTACCAATAACCGCGGTTCCATTTGCAATAGATTGTGCGCCGCCAAGGAAGTTTGGAATATCGTTAATACCGACGACATCGAACCAAAACACAGGATACAGTGCATGGTGCATACCAACAGATAAGAATAAACGGTTAAAGAAGCCAAATAGGCCTGCGCCAATCGCCCCCATACTTTCCAGTTTGATGCCAAATAGAATTAATGCATCGTAAATAAAAGGCCAGATGTGCAAAAGAGCAAAAGAAAGGAGCATACCTGCAATAGAAGTCAGGATTGGTACTAAGCGCTTACCACTGAAAAATGCGAGAGCCTGAGGCAATTCTACGGTTGAATATCGGTTATAGATTTCTGCAGAAAGAATACCGATGATAATACCGATAAATTGGTTATTAATCTTGCCAAATGCCGCAGGAACCTCACTTATGTCAGCACCCATCAGCTGCGCTACAGAGCCAGGATCAAGAAGGGTGGTTACGACTAGGAAGCAAACGAAGCCCGAAAGCGCCGCTGAACCATTTTTGTCTCGGCTTAATCCAAATGAGACACCAACAGCGAAGAGTACAGCCATGTTATCGATGATGGCCGCCCCCGATTTGATTAAGAACGCGGCTAGAATGCTTTCTGACCCCCAACCCACAGGATCAAGCCAGTAGCCGAT
>NZ_JBNGCJ010000458.1:0-4577 GCF_049974785.1 Vibrio genomosp. F10 str. 9ZD137 | reverse complement strand
CGATAACATCGACTACCAGTTGTTGGAGCATGGCGGCCATGTTGGGTTTATCTCAGGGAGTTTAACGAAGCCAAATTTCTGGTTAGAACACGTTCTCCCCGATTATTACGAAACATTAAAGCACGCACCATCCAATCAAAACCACGAATAGGCCACTATGATCATTCCTTGGCAGCAAATAGAAAACGATACTTTAGAAAACCTTATTAAGGAGTTTGTCCTTCGTGAAGGAACCGATTACGGAGAGATTGAATGCTCTTTGCAAGATAAAGTTGAACAGGTAAAAACGTTACTTAAAAGTGGCGATGCGACGGTTGTGTTCTCAGAGTTGCATGAAACAGTCGACATAAAAATGCGTGAATCGCTATAGCCTTCTCGCTTTTCGTTTCACTCACTTTACTGGCGTAGACCTTTCCATTTGGCATGCTATAGTGAAACGCTAACGTTAAGATTTATTGAATACTCAACAAGTAAGTTACATTTACGACAAGGTTAGTCATGTCAGCAAAACATCCTATTATCGCGGTAACGGGCTCTTCTGGAGCAGGAACCACCACCACATCAGAAGCGTTTCGCAAAATGTTCAATATGATGAACGTGAAACCAGCTTGGGTGGAAGGTGACAGTTTTCATCGCTTCACTCGACCAGAAATGGATGTGGAGATTCGAAAGTCCAGAGAACAAGGTAAACACATCAGTTACTTTGGCCCGCTGGCCAACGACTTTCCTACCCTAGAGGAATTTTTCCGTACTTACGGTAACGAAGGAACTGGGCAGGTACGACGTTACCTTCATACCTTCGATGAAGCGGTGCCCTATAACCAAATGCCCGGCACCTTCACACCGTGGCAAGATTTGCCTCAAGACTCAGATGTGCTGTTTTACGAAGGACTGCATGGTGGCGTTGTCGACGGGGATGTCAATGTTGCCCAACATGTTGATCTACTCATAGGCATGGTGCCGATTGTGAATTTAGAGTGGATTCAAAAGTTTGTTCGAGACACGCGAGACCGTGGCCATTCACGTGAAGCCGTCATGGATTCGATTGTGCGATCTATGGATGATTACCTAAATTATATTACCCCTCAGTTTTCTCGCACTCATATTAACTTTCAGCGCGTTCCTACAGTTGATACATCAAACCCACTTAACGCAAAAGGCATCCCAAGTCTGGATGAAAGTTTTGTCGTCATTCGTTTACGTGGCATAAAGAACGTCGACTTCCCATACCTCCTCGCTATGATTGATGGCTCATTCATGTCACGACACAATACATTGGTGGTACCAGGTGGGAAGATGAGCTTTGCGATGGAACTGATTGCAAGACCAATCCTACAGCAGCTGATCGAAACCGGGAAAATTGGATAAACGCTCATCAAAGAAGTCGATTACTTTTCATACCGTGATCATGTGCACATTTTTGCGTAAAATAACCGCGCACAGAAGCGATTAAAATCAAGAAATTTGAAGTAAAAAAGGATACTATTCTTAACCGAGATACTAGATAGCTTGTAGCATGAATAACGTGCTCTTATCCTAAGCAGGCTTATTTTAGGCTAGCTGACTGTATGGAAAGCGACAAGCACACCGCGGAAAGCGACAAGCACACCTTCAGAGGAAGTGAGATATTATGGTTTTAGGTAAACCTCAAACAGATCCAACACTAGAGTGGTTTCTTTCACACTGTCATATTCATAAGTACCCTTCAAAAAGCACGCTGATTCACGCCGGTGAAAAAGCCGAAACGTTGTACTACATCGTTAAAGGTTCTGTAGCGGTACTGATCAAGGATGAAGAAGGTAAGGAAATGATTCTTTCTTACCTAAACCAAGGTGATTTTATTGGCGAGCTAGGCTTGTTTGAAGAAGATCAAGAGCGTACTGCATGGGTTCGTGCTAAATCTCCTTGTGAAGTTGCTGAGATTTCTTTCAAGAAATTCCGTCAACTTATCCAAGTTAACCCAGACATTCTAATGCGTCTTTCATCACAAATGGCTAACCGTCTACAAGTGACAAGCCAAAAAGTGGGTGATTTAGCCTTCCTAGATGTGACTGGCCGTATTGCACAAACGCTTCTTAACCTAGCAAAACAACCTGATGCAATGACTCACCCTGACGGCATGCAGATTAAGATCACTCGTCAAGAGATTGGTCAAATCGTTGGCTGTTCTCGTGAGACCGTTGGTCGTATCTTGAAGATGCTAGAAGAACAGAACCTAATTTCTGCACACGGTAAAACTATCGTTGTATACGGAACTCGTTAATTTCTAATGATTAGAAATTGATAAAAATTAGAAAGCCACCCTCAGTAATTTGGGTGGCTTTTTTATGTCTATCGTTTTTTATATTGTCGACCACAAATCAAAACGAAAAACGGTTCTATTGGCTATTAGTACTTTTCACTTAGCTATTATAATACTTTGTACTTAGCTATCAGTACTTTCAAAAATCTTATCGGCTGAAGCTGCCACAAAACCCGTGTAAAGTTCACCATTTGCCATCGGATAACGCTTGGCAAACTCATAAAAGCCACCTGGGATCGATTTAGTGCCATCGCTAAATGTCACCTCGACCTTATCGGCCATCGTCGAAGACTGCTCAAGCAACACCTCTGGTGAGCCTTTCACTTCGCCACCCGATTCATTTATCTTAAAACCCGCTTGGCGAAGATGATCGTTGACGTCTTTCACTTCTGAAAATTGATTGAGTTGATTCACACTCACAGTAAAGTGATTGGCCCCATAACCATGGGCCGCTAGCCATGCTGCATATTCACTCTCGCCGGCTAATGTTTGGTAATCAGTATCACTTAGATCCCAAAGACGCCCACCAAACAAGAATTCATGACCTTTCAGCTTACTATGATCCACTTGCTCAACAAGCTTAGCAACGATCTGTTGTAACTCACTTGAACACTCATCCACTTTAAGCTCACTAATAAACACTTTCGGTTGCTTCGGGTCAGGGTGTTCATAGTGTTTCGCGACGAGTTTTTTACTCTCGAACTCATAGTCACCGCATGCCACGTACCCAACATCCAAAAATGGCTTCGCTAACGTAGCAATACCAAGACGAGAAGAATTGAAGGTCCTCAAGGCGATATGGTCATTAATCAAAACGTCCTCTTCGCGCAGCAATTTATGCACAATCTCAGCCGATGGGCACAGATGCTCAATATAATCATTCCATAAAGCCGTAAATAAAGTATCCGGTGTCATAACGAGTCCTTAATTCGGTGATGATATATAAATAGAAAGTTACAGTTCAATCCCTGGGCTAAACGTCGCTGGTAATAGAGTTTCGTCGCCTTCCATTGAAGCCATTGGATATGCGCAGTAGTCAGCAGCGTAATAAGCACTTGGTCTTAGATTACCTGACGCACCAGGGCCTCCAAATGGTGCATCACCACTGGCCCCGGTCAACTGTCTGTTACGGTTCACAATACCAGCACGAATGTGGTCAACAAAGTAATCCCATTCGCTGTCGTCAGTTGAAATAAGCCCCGCGGATAATCCAAAGCGAGTGTTGTTAGCCATCTCTACTGCTCGTTCTAAGCTGTCATAGCGAACGACTTGCAATAGCGGCCCAAAGTATTCTTCATCTGGTAACTCATCGACCGCAGTCACATCGATGATACCTGGTGAAACAAAGGCCGCTTCCCCTGCTTTGGCTTCTACCAGACTTTCGCCCCCAAGAGAATGAAGGTGAGCTTGAGCGTGCAAAATAACCTTAGCGGCATCCATCGAGATTTGAGGGCCCATAAACGGCGCAGGTTCAGCAAAAGGGTGATCCACTTTTATTTTTCTGGTGGCTTCAACAAGACGACCGAGCAATGCATCCCCTTTCTCTCCTTGCGGAACGTAAAGGCGACGGGCACAGGTACAGCGTTGACCTGCACTGATGAAAGCAGACTGAATGATGGTATAAACCGTCGCGTCAACATCCCCAAACTGCTCAGAGATCACCATTGGGTTGTTTCCACCCATCTCTAGTGCCAGCATTTTACCTGGCTGACCTGCAAATTGGCGGTGTAATACGTGCCCCGTATTGGCACTGCCGGTAAAGAGCACACCGTCAATGCCTTTGGAATCTGCCAGAGCAATCCCCGTTTCTTTGGCACCTTGAACCAGATTAAGCACACCAGCTGGTAAACCTGCCTGTTGCCATAGCTTCATAGCAAACTCACCCACCCACGGCGTTTGCTCTGAAGGTTTAAACACCACCGTGTTTCCCGCTAGCAATGCTGGCACGATGTGACCATTTGGAAGGTGGGCAGGGAAATTATAAGGCCCGAAAACGGCCATCACACCTAATGGTTTATGACGCAGAACGATTTGGTTTCCGGCGGCTTCGCGTCTCGCTTCCCCTGTACGCTCATGGTATGCACGGATTGAGATAGCGATCTTTCCAGCCATCGCGCCAGCTTCGGTACGCGTTTCCCAAATAGGCTTGCCGGTTTCTTTAGCAATAATCTCAGCAATCTCTTCACTGTGTTCTTTTACTTTCTCGGCAAAAGCTAACACCACTTTCTCTCGCTCAGCAAAGCTTCGATTTTTCCATTCAAAGATCGGAAGAGCG
>NZ_JBNGCJ010000457.1:0-10563 GCF_049974785.1 Vibrio genomosp. F10 str. 9ZD137 | reverse complement strand
CTATGTCTCAAGCGTTTGCGGTTGCTAAAGCTGCAGGTGTTGACGGTCAACAATTATTCGACATCATGTCTGCTGGTCCATCTAACTCACCATTCATGCAGTTCACGAAATTCTACGCAGTAGATGGCGAAGAGAAATTAGGTTTCTCTGTTGCCAATGCAAACAAAGACCTGGGTTACTTCCTACAAATGGTTTCTGACTTAGGCACTGAATCGCCGATCGCTGAAGGTACTTCTAAAGCACTACAGGCAGGTGTTGATGCGGGTCTTGGTCAAAATGACGTACCGGTAATCTTTGACTACTTCACTAAACTAGAGAAGTAATACCGTTCAAGTTGGTATGATAAAGCCTTACCGCTAAGTGTTACGTTACAAGTAACGGCTTAGCGGAGAGGCTTTTTTTATGCCTGTAACGAAACCAAGCCGGGTGTATTGCTTGTGATCACTTAATACTGAACAATCATGCTCGTTAAACTTAAGTCCTATCTGAACCCATCAAGTCATCCAGCAGCATAAACAAATCAGCACACAAACAAGTCAGCAAGTAAAAATGTCAGACGGTTATTTATGTGCCGGTTGCAAACTTTCCCCCTGCTGTCCGTCTCTTTTTGTGTTGTGCCTATCGTTAGTTGAGTCGATTAGTCGATCATCTGGTCAAGCATGTTGAGCGATATTAAAGATTACCGAGTAGGATCAATACAAAGTTGCCAGACAAAAAAAGGACCAAACGATTCAACGTTCAGTCCTGTTTGTTTATTTCAATGTCCGTTCTACTTTAAGCTCGTAAGCTAGAGTGAACGACATTAAAGGAATTAGAAGCTATAAGTCACACCGATACGGCTACGTAATTCAAAGTCATTGTTGTAACCGGAAAAAGAGTCATCTTTCGTGTAAGAAGCGTAACCGAACTCAGCGTAAGGTGCCCATTGGCCCATGATGTAACGGACTGTTGAATTGTATTCGGTATTCGTCTCTTTATCTTTATACAGAATATAGTCGTCCGCTTTGTAGTAGTTAGCCTCCAAACCAAAGCGCCAGTTATCAACACTGTAGTTTATATTACCAGTTAAGCGGTGACGACGTTCGTTATCAGAGGTGTTGTTTTGGCGAATATCATAACGATAACGTGCACTTAAGCTTAGGCCTTCAATGCTCTCTAGTGAATATGTAGCACGAAGCTGTGGCTTATAGGTCATGCCTGAGCTACGACCTTCAATTGGCATACCGTATGTCAGTGTCCAGTTATCGTTTAGTTTTTGACGGTAGTTTAAACCTAGTTCCCAGCCATTATTTTGTAGATCTTTTAAGAACTCTCCGTCTTTACCTTTGAACTTAGCTTCTATGTCAACTAAGAAATTTCCAATGTTATCGGCCAGCTTTACACGTGTCGCATGTTGCTCAGAGCTGTTTTTGTATTCGTGACGAACATCGAAGGACGCCGCAGATGCAGCGCCTGCCGCCATTACTGAGGCAATTGCGATAACAAGGGTTTTCATTTGAGTCATGGTATTGATTCCATCTTTATATTTAACACTGCTCGGAACAGGAGACAGTACGCAGGAAAAAGACATCAAATTAATGTCTTAATGTATTACAAATGATACAGGGCATCTAAATAGATATCTGTGAATTTGATCGTATTGTTGAGAAAAAGTCACTTTAACAAATTCAAACAAACTCGAATGATATTGCGAAGCTTCCGAATTCAGTTTCTCATGTTCGTATTATTGTCCATGTTTAAGTAACTAAAGGTCAATTAGCCATTATAAATGGGCAACGGAGCAGAGTGTTAGTGAATAACACCTTAATTAATCCCCCGTATTTATCGATAGGCAATCTGCATTTTTAACTTGGTTAGTGGTTTTTTCTTATGAAAATACAACTTTGAACTTGATCACTTGTATGATTATTAAAATGGATTCGTTAGGGATCAACATCACGAACTTGAGTTATTGTACTACAAATATTTATGGGCCTTATTATAGTTAGCATAACGAAATGACACACTAAGGTTACAAAATGGAACTCAATACCCTCATTGTTGGCATCTATTTCCTATTTCTTATTGCGATAGGTTGGATGTTTAGAACATTTACCAGTACAACCAGTGATTACTTCCGAGGGGGAGGTAGCATGCTTTGGTGGATGGTCGGTGCCACCGCCTTTATGACGCAGTTTAGTGCGTGGACATTCACCGGTGCTGCAGGTAAAGCATTTACCGATGGCTTTGCAGTTGCCATCATTTTCATTGCCAATGCGTTTGGCTATTTAATGAATTATCTTTACTTTGCGCCGAAGTTCCGTCAGTTGCGTGTTGTCACTGTAATTGAAGCAATTCGTATGCGTTTTGGTAAGGTAAACGAACAAGTATTTACTTGGTCAGGTATGCCAAACAGCGTTATCTCAGCAGGTATTTGGCTAAACGGTCTTGCCATTATCGCATCGGGTATCTTCGGTTTCGATATGACAACCACGATTATTCTTACAGGTCTGGTTGTACTCGTCATGTCTGTAACAGGCGGTTCATGGGCGGTTATTGCGTCAGATTTCATGCAGATGGTTATCATCATGGCGGTAACGGTAACGTGTGCAATCGTTGCTGTTTATCACGGCGGCGGAGTGGGTAACATCGTTTCTAACTTCCCAACAGACTCGTTCATCACCGGTGATAACCTTAACTACCTAAGCATCTTTAGTATTTGGGCGGTATTCATCTTCTTAAAGCAGTTCTCTATTACGAACAACATGTTGAACTCGTATCGATACCTCGCGGCGAAAGATTCAAACAATGCACGTAAAGCGGCACTTTTGGCGTGTATTCTAATGACGTTAGGCCCAATCATTTGGTTTATGCCAAGCTGGTTTATAGCTGGACAAGGTGTTGACTTGGCAGCGCAATACCCAGAAGCTGGCAGTAAAGCCGCTGATTTCGCTTACCTATATTTTGTTCAAGAATATATGCCTGTTGGCATGGTTGGCTTGTTAATCGCTGCGATGTTTGCTGCGACTATGTCTTCAATGGATTCAGGTCTAAACCGTAACTCTGGTATTTTTGTTAAAAACTTTTACGAACCGATCTTACGCCCAGCCGCATCAGAAAAAGAGCTAGTCGTCGTTTCAAAACTAACGTCCACCTTCTTTGGTCTTGCCATTATCCTTGTAGCTCTGTTTATCAATTCGCTTAAAGGTCTTAGCCTGTTTGATACCATGATGTATGTCGGTGCGTTAATTGGTTTCCCAATGACGATTCCAGCATTCTGTGGTTTCTTTATTCGTAAAACACCAGACTGGGCAGGTTGGGGTACGCTAGTTGTGGGTGGCTTCGTTTCTTACTTTGTTGGCTTTGTTGTTACGGCTGACATGATTGAAGGCTGGTTTGGTCTTAATGAACTAACAGGTCGTGAGTGGTCTGATCTTAAAGTAGCGATTGGTCTCATCGGTCATGTTGTCTTTACTGCTGGCTTCTTTGTTCTGTCTACATTGTTCTACAAGCCTCTTCCTGAGCATCGTGAAAAAGACGTAGACAAGTTCTTTAATAATCTAGCGACGCCACTTGTTGCTGAAAGCACGGAACAGAAGAAGCTCGATAACAAACAGCGTCGTATGCTTGGTTCACTTATCGCGGTTGCGGGTGTTGGTGTCATGGTGATGTTTGTGCTACCTAACCCATTGTGGGGGCGTATGGTCTTCGTATTGTGTGGCCTGATTGTACTATCGGTTGGATTGCTTTTGGTGAAAGCGGTTGACGACAAAGTAGAGCAACCAGTAGAGGCACAGAGGGCAGAAAATAACTAATTAATACAATTTAATCGCAACATTTTAATACTAGCGGCCAACATGTTTGGCCGCTTTTTTATTACCTAAGAAAGCAAATAATCTGATATTTGGTTATTTACACCCCTTATAAGAACTCGCCCCAAGCATATAAAACTGACTTTACTTAATACAAACACCGAGATGCCCACATAAATATTAGACATAAACTTAGTTAAACGCAGTGTTTAGAAATATTAAGTTAAGAGTAAAGTTTCATGTAAAGTCGATTTTATGGTTTTTTTAATTTTTAATTAAACATTTCTCTGGTGTTTCATGTTGGTAATTCTATAAAAATAAAGAATTAAATATCGTTATAAAATAGAGTGAACTGCATGTACATTCATACCTGTCGATTGTAACGTTGTTTTAACTCAGAAATCTGAGTTATCCACTTTAACGTAACATAAAGGTAATAAATATGAAATATAACCACAAGCTAGCAATGTTTCTTACGTGCTTAACTATATTTACATTTCGTGCTAATGCGACGATGGTGCCTGAATTTGAGTTTCATGAAGGAACCCAAGGGAAGCAAGACACCGTATGTAACTTAACGGTTCTTCCTGGAAATGTTGAAAGTATTAATTTTAAGAAAGATGACTATGGTTGTGATAATGACAAAGCCAAATCTTTAACTCTCAGAGATGTTCCGGAAGGAACCGTTATAAAGATTTATGATGATCCTAAGCTTTCAAGTGGTGATGACTATCTCGTTATTACAGTAACTGAAGATATTTTCGATAGCTATATTATTGGGAATTTTGAACAATCCTACATCGATGAGACGGTCAATGTCTATTATTCCGAAGATAATGGACTAAACGGTAAAGTGTCTGCTGTCCGCATAGTGGTGCCAGAAGTAAACTAGTCCCTATCGATTAATTGCTTTATCAGTGCCTAAAACTGATTCAGTTATAGGCACCATAACCATAAGGTTCCTCTATGAAATCTCTAATTTTATTAGCTATATTATTACCTTCTTTGGCGTTTTCTTCAGAGTATCCAGTGAAAGAAATTGCCATCAGTCTATCTGGTTCCGACCAGGGCCAAATATTTTCCAATGGAAAAAATCAGATAGAAATATTTGTAAACGTTGAACTTGAAGAAGGAGAAGAAGTTGATTGGATTAAATTAATCCGTGAACAAGATGAAACTGATATTCAGGATCTAGGCTGGCTATACCGATCACCGTTGGGAGAAACAGACGAGTATTATATCAGTCAGGGAAAGTATGCTCGGCCTAATGAATTTTTAAAAACGACGCAAGGGAATCCATTTGGACCAAGCTATATGAATCAATCATATCGTATTCGTTCAAATTCTAATATTCCTTCTACTTACGAATATAATCAGAATTTATATTTATCTACTGATATTATTCATACAGCTGATATATGTGCTGAAGTTACGCTGAAAAGCGGATACATCGAGACAAGTTGTAAATACAGTGAGCCTTCTATTACGGTGAATGCAATTGCACCTAATATTATTCCTAGGAACCAGTTTTCATCCACCAACATTATAGACGAAGACGATATAGAAGAAAAAAACGATCTACGGCATTTTACCCACGTAAAAGCACTAGTGGGCCCTGCTCGTTTAGATGGTGCTATCCATTCAGTCTATATCGATAACTCGCCAGAAGATAGTCAACTGTTAATATATAATGGTACTCAAGTGACATTCGCTGGAGCGGATACGTCGGTATATTGGAGTGATAACAAGACATATCATTTATCTATGCCTGGATTGAAATATTTTAATTACTTAACTTTGGGGCGATTACTCGAAATTGATCTTAATTCGGTTACTACCGAAATCAATTCGTTAGCCAGTGGTTCAACTCATATTCTTAATGTTTTATCTATTCCCTATAACAAACAAGGGTCAACTTACGACACAATATGGGTTGAAAATGGAGGTGTGTACAAATCTTCATATAATGGGTGTTATTTTCCTCCAGAACGGGGTTATATAAGTTCCAATTCAGAGACTTGTTCAAAAGATATATCTGAAGCACTACTGGAAGAAATTAAAAATCGTAATCCAGAATTAGTTATTGTCGACAGGTGGGGTACGGAACACCGTATACTCATTGGAAGTATAATTTAGACTTGGTATTTAGGTGTGAAATATTAATTATCCGCCCACAATCTATTAAAATTTTAGTATTTAATTTCACATTTAATGAATATGGGCTAATAGATTTTTTATAAAATATAGCCGTTAAAATTTTTATTTATTATGTAATTAAATTTATTATAAGATAAGTTATTCATGAGGGATTATCGATGAGTGATATAGTCAGTAATGCATTTAATTTTTCAGAATTTATTAATTCTGGCGTAGATCCTCGCACAGGAAGTTACTCTATTAGCTTCACTCTAGGGGAATTACTTTCAAATCAACTTTCGGGGCCAAATTTTCAACTAACCATCAGTCATAATTGTCTTAATCACAATGACGAAGGGTTTGGCTTAGGCTGGTCATTAAGTATGTCTGGCTATGATAAGATAAATCGAAGGCTTACTTTAGGATCTGGAAGAAGCTTTGAAATTATACTTGGTAATAATTCCAATGAATTTTTTATGCCACATCGTAAAACAAAAGATGTTAGAGCATACCTAGTAGATAATGACGCCACGATAAAAGTGGTCTATAAAAGTGGAGAAATAGAGTATATTGACTATGATTCTGGTAATTTAATTAAAAAAGTTTCAAACTTAGGGCATGAAATATGTTTCTCTTACCAGTATTTTAATGGGCGCAGTGCTTTGCATAAAGTAATTGATTGCAATGAGCACTCTATTTCAATTGATCATTGGAGCCATAGGTATTACTCAATTATAAGTAGTGAAAATGCAAGTAGTGGATATTCTAGATCTTACTTACTGAGTAAGATATCACATGGCAATGGTGTATTACTCAATAGTATGTCTATGGTTAATAATAGTGATCTAGATACTAAGGTTGAGTATCAATATATTGATGAGTTAGATAATTATATTATTAGAAGAGTTGAACACCACTCAGGGCTTATTGAGGCGATAGACTACGACTATGAAGGGCATCTTCTTCCTGAAGGAAATGAAGACATAAGTTCTGTTCCTTCCGTTAAGAGGCACTTTCTTTATCCTGGATTAAATCAACCTTATATATTGAGTCAATATGAGTACTCTCTTAATAACTATCTTGGTCGAGGAAGTAATTTAAGATGGGAAAATGGCGTTGACTTGCTTTTCAAAACTGAATCAGATTATAAGTACTCTAGTAAGGAAACCGTTAATGGCTCCCTGTTAATTGAAAGAACATATAATAAATACCATTTGATTGAGTCGGAAATTTATACTAGAGATAGCGAACTTTATAAAGAAGTCGACCTCGATTATTTCGCCGACCTTACCAAAAGTATCGAGGATCAACCCGATAACTATTCCTATATAAAAAAAGAGACGACCACGTATTACCTTAACGAAGAACAACGTACTGAGACATTGGAATATAATTTTGACGATTACGGGAACTGTATTTTTGAGCGTGACAAAGATGGGACCGAGACCGTACTAGACTATTACTCTGCTGATGGGGAAAATAGTGACTGTCCACCACACCCTTATGGTTTTATCTGTTACTTAAAAAAAACAGAAACTCAACCGCTTAACACTCACTACGGTGAAAAGAGCATTTGGAAACGGTATCGATATGCCTTGATTACATGCCTGAATGATACCGACTGTATAGTTGAAACTGATGTACGTACCTCTTATGGGGAAACAACTGCAAGTACGTACTTTCAAGATCCGTCTGTTCCTGGTTCATGTGGGCTCGTGTCAAACATAATGGTGTCACTGAATGGAAACTCTTGTGGATCAATAACTTTTGAGTATAAATTTATAAATAATGAACGGATATCTTACGTTACTATGGAAGGGTTCGACGGAACAACAGCTACACGGATGGAAACACAAGACATTTATTCCGGAAACCTAATCAGTAAGGTTGATCATGAAGGTCTAGTCACACGTTATACCTACAATGAAAATGGGCAATACACGGTAATAGAGGTCGCTCCAGAAACAGACCGCTACGCCAATAAAATGTTTGATTACGATTATACGCAAGGTAGCAATAGTCTCTTGATCACCGGTTCCCAAGGGCACCACCAAAAATTCATTTACGACGGTATGGGGCGAGAGGTTTATCATTTATCCGAGGATGAATCAGGCATTTTCCGTATAATTGGCGAAACTCATTATGATGCAGAAAGTCGCGTCTTATATTCAATTGAGCGTGATTGGTATGACAGCGATCCAATAGAATATACCACGCGATATTATTACAATATATTTGGGGAACTGGATCACACGGTAATGCCTAATGGAAATGTATTACTCAGTAAATTCGATCCTGTAAAACTGACGACAAAAACGGGAATTGAAGGTCTGTCTTACGATATTATTCAATATGATATCAACGGTAAACCGGTTAATGAATCGAGGTTTACCTCTGACGGCCAATTCGATTCGAGTAGCCAACGATTCTACGATAGTCACGGCCAAACCGTCAAAGCAACCGATCCTTTAGGGCATTCTTCCTATTATTCTTACGATTATTTAGGGCGAAGCTTGACTGTAACGGATCCCACCAATACGGTTAAGTCACTAGAATACGCGCCTAACTCGGCCGATCCACTCATTACTAAAATACGTGTAGCGGGTAGAGTGGTCGGAGAGCGAACTTATGATGGGCTACAAAGGATTGTTGCGGAAACTCAGGGAGAAGTAATAACGTCTTATTCGTATCGTGATAACCAAACAAGCCCTAGCAAGCAATCCTCCTCACAACAGCCTACATGGTCATTTGATTATGATCCATTGCTGAAAAAAAATACCAGTGCATCCACAAACTTGAGTCATCTAAAATTTGAGTATGACTCTGTGACAGGTAAACTCATTTCAAGTGAGAATGAAAATAGTAGAAACATCTACGAATATGACCACCAAGGGAGACTTACAAAAGAAGTCAGAACAGTGAATGGTGTGTATTATGAATCAATATATAAGTATTCTATTCTAGGTGTTTTACTGTCGTATACCGATTACCTGGGTAATATCGAGAGCTACACTTATGATTGTAAAAAAAACCTTATTGAAATAAAAAAACATAGTCAAAATAAAATTTATGTAACTAGGTTTGAATACGATCAATATAATAGATTGATCACTCAGTCTTGTTATGACTCAGATGAAATAATAAATAATCGAGTGGATCACCATATCTATTGGGATTGTTTTACTAGAGAAATAAATAGAATAATAACAAAATCAGGAAATATCCTATTTTCCTTAAAAACAGAATTTGATCTAGCGGATAGAATAATCTCGAAAGAAAAATCAAAAGAAGGCGTGATTTTACAGAAAGAAGAATTTGGCTACGACGAAAAAAGTCGCCTCTTACGCTATAGTGTTTCCGGGCCAGAACGTCCTAATAACATCAATGAGTTTGAAATCGAGAGTCAAACTTTCACCTATGACAGCCTTGAAAATATCAGTACTGTTGTCTCTATTTTTAATGATGACAGTGAAGATATAGAAACCTACCACTACGATAATTTGGCCGATCCTACGCAATTAAGTAGAATAGAACACAGTCACCCAGAGATTAATACAGTCAGTGTTGAATATGATGAACGAGGAAACATCATAGTAGATGAACAGAATCGCTCTTATATTTATGACGACGATGATCATCTAGTATCAGTGAAAGATGAATTAGATGAAATTATATCAGACTATTCTTATAATGCAGAAGGGCAACTAATCAGTAAAAAAGGTGATGGGAGTGTAATCTCATATCTATATCGAGGAGATCAACTTATTAATGAAATCAGTCAAGAAGGAAGCACTAGTTACCTTCGCTATTTAAATAAACCCATACTCCGTTTATACAATGAAAAGAATTCTATGCTTCATCAATTTTTAGCACTCGATAAAAATGGTAGCGTACTTTCAGAAATTAGTTTCGGGGAAAATGAAGACAAAAACTATATTTACTTGCCATTTGGCTATAAAACTATCAATTAGTTTTTATATAGAGGGTAATAACATGATGGAAGATAACCTAAATACTCTTTTCCGACAAATTCTCACGCCTAAAATAGCGGATAAGAATAGAGTCAGGACGTCGAATAATGACCATGGTCTGGTCGATCGGCATGGCCAACCACTTAAAAAGTATAAGCAACAGAAGGATGCGATCATCACTCGCTCTGAACAGGATAAATGGATTGTTACCGACATCAAGAATTTGGACAGCCGATCTTCAGAAATATCACGAAGAGATTTCTTGCACAATAGCCTTCTTTTAATGTGTGGTTCTCTTCTTCCTATGCCCGGTAGTAGCGCTCTAGCGAGCCCCCAAACGATGTTATTCGAATCAAAAATTTTGCAAAGGAATATGCTGGGTTTTCATGGGGAACGCATGGATCCATCTACGGGGTTGTATCCAATGGGCCAAGGGTATCGCTGGTACAATCCGGTGTTACGGCGATTTTGCCAATATGATCGTAATGCTTCGCCGTTCGGAGTTGGTGGGGGGAATGGCTATGCTTTTGCGATGAATAATCCCATCGGAATCACTGATCCATCGGGGCACGGCGTTATCGCCGCTATCATAGCGTTCATTTCTTCAGTAATAGCGTCGGTGGGTTCAGCGATTTCTGCGACAGCAGGTGCGGTAACAGGCGCAG
>NZ_JBNGCJ010000456.1:0-6558 GCF_049974785.1 Vibrio genomosp. F10 str. 9ZD137 | reverse complement strand
TGGCGGCGCAAGATCCTAAGTTAATGGCCATTACCCCGGCAATGAAAGAAGGTTCGGGTATGGTGCGTTTTGCAAAAGAATACCCGGAACGCTTTTTTGATGTTGCCATTGCTGAACAGCACGCCGTGACATTAGCAGCAGGCATGGCCATTGCGGGTGACAAGCCTATTGTCGCGATTTATTCGACATTCTTACAGCGTGGATACGATCAATTGATTCATGATGTGGCGATTATGGACCTTCCAGTGATGTTTGCTATCGATCGAGCCGGTTTAGTTGGTGCTGACGGTCAAACTCACCAAGGCGCGTTCGATTTAAGTTTCATGCGTTGTATTCCAAACATGGTCATCATGACGCCAAGTGATGAGAATGAATGCCGACAAATGCTGTATACCGGTCATCAGCACACAGGTCCAAGTGCAGTGCGCTACCCTCGTGGTAATGGCATGGGAAGTACTATTGAATCTGATTTTACCGCTCTAGAAATTGGTAAAGGTCGCCTAATACGTCAAGGTGGAAAGTGTCAAAGCGAAAAGTGTCAAGGTGAAAAGGTCGCGATTTTGAACTTTGGTACCTTCCTACCTGATGCACTACAAGCCGCAGAAGAACTGAATGCGACCGTTGCCGACATGCGATTTGTAAAACCCTTAGACAAAGAGCTGATCAAAGAACTGACCGACAAGCACGATGTTATCGTCACCCTAGAAGAAAACGTCATCGCAGGTGGCGCAGGTGCTGGTGTCATAGAGCATATGATGAGCGAAAAAATCATCAAACCTGTGTTAAACCTAGGTATCCCAGACAAGTTCATTGCTCAGGGAACACAGCAAGAACTGTATGCTGAACTCGGTTTAGATGCACAAGGTATTGTAGGTTCAATTAGCCAGTATCTTGCTAAATAACCGTGCAGAATCAAACGTTAGTATAGAAAGCATTGCTGGATAAGCATAAAACACAATAAAAAACGGAGCTTCTCGCTCCGTTTTTTATTCCTACTATTTATGCCAACCAAACTCCGTCATTAGCCTTTGCCAAGTTTCATCAAATCCAGCTTTAAGTACTAACTCCTCATTAGTTAGAGGGTGAATAAACTTGAGTTCAGATGCATGCAGCATCAATTGGTAAGCATCGTAGTTTTCGCGAAACAGTCGGTTGTGTTTTCCATCACCATGAGTCGTATCTCCGACAATCGGATGCCTCAAGTGCGCCATATGACGACGTAACTGGTGTTTCCGCCCAGTTTGAGGTTTCATTTCCATTAAGCAATACCGGCTGGTTGGAAAGCGCCCAGTTGAGAATGGCACTTCTACCTGTGCTAACGGCTGATAAGCGGTCACCGCTTCTTGAGGTTCTTTCTCTTGGTTAGCAAATTTGTCCGCTATCTTGTCTAGCTCAACCTTTAGTGGGTAATCGAGTACGCCTCCCTCTTCTATCCAACCGCGAACAATGGCGTGATAGGTTTTTTCCATTTCATGATTGGCGAACATCGGCATGACTTGAGAGGCCACCTCACTAGACAGCGCAAAGACCAATACGCCTGACGTTGGTCTGTCTAATCGATGCAGTGGAAACACATGCTGGCCTATTTGATCGCGGAGTGTCTGCATGACAAATTGGGTTTCATGTTTGTCTAACCAACTTCTGTGCACCAACATACCAGCGGGCTTATTCACGGCCACCAAGTATTCATCTTGGTAAATGATCTCTAACATGGTTTAGACACCTCATCTATCTTGGTCGTTATCAAAACGACAGACTGGTAGGCTGACTGATCTTTCCACACTTGTTCAAAATACGGTGAAATAGCAAACCCGACCGGTAGTGGCTGCCTTTGTGCAATCATAGACTGGATCTTAGGAATAAATATCCACTGTAACCATTGCTCAGGGTTGAGCGTATCGAGGGCAAAAGGTTCTTGGCTTTGAAGCGCATGTTGATCCGGTTGATGAGATTGCCAAAGCTGTTTTTTCTCTAGCTCTTGCTGTAACTCATCAAGCAAAGTAAGAAGTTGTACAGATTGCGTCATTAATCACTCTGAAATTTTATCGAAGACCTTGAAATTACGCGTTAGGATACCATGTAATAAACAAAGAAACTCAAGGTCATTATTCTCATGGAAGTTATACACACCCTCACCGAGCTACTAACTAATAGTGGTTGCCAATATAAGATTTTTGACCTCGGTCGTCGCATTAAAACCATCGAAAATACGGCCTTTGACCGAGTAGAAAAAGGTCAGCAACCGTATCCATATCCATTGCAAAAAAAAGCACATTTAGCGATTGCATATTGGAATGAAAAACAACAGCCATGGATCTGGTTTTTAAAATTTGAGTTAGATGAACGCGGGCTGCTAAAACAAGCAGAAATAGGAAACTTCTTAAAATTTGTGCTAGAAGCGATGGGTTCTCGTATCAGTCAAGACATGAGTGAAGAACAACAGGAAAAGCTCTCAAACAATCCTTACACATTCAAACCGAGCGATGACAAAATGGCGGTATTCCACAGCCAAATTCGCTCTGACTTAGCCTTATCAAGCAGCCAATACTACGAACATGCGCAGCACTACTTTACCGGTAATCTAGGGTGGGAAAACTGGCAAACCGTTGGGCTACAAGGGATCACTGATCTTTGTGCTCGTTTAGGCCAATCTCAAAACTCAGTGACGGTGCGTAAAGCGTTACGACACTTACCAAACGAGCCTTTATACGCATTACTAGGCGCTCTTGAGCATACCGAATTGCCCGACAAGCTTGCACAGAACATTGCTCAAATGACCGTCAATCAAATCGAAGCACCAGAACCCGATCTGTTCTTAATATCGGCCTTGTGCCGTGCACTTTCTGGGGCTGACAATACGATTTCTCTTCCCGTTATTCATCAAATATTAGCTAGCCCACGTTTAAGCCATCAAGAGGTTTTGATCGGTATTGCGGGGCGTACATGGCACGTATTAGTTGAGCCTGGTATCGCTGAGCAGTTCTTACTTCGATTAGCACAGACAGGAAACCAAGCACTATTCAATCAACTGTTTTCAGACTTAGTGATGCTACCAGAGCTGCGCATGGTGATCTTGCCCCTACTTCATTCCAATCCATCGGATGATCTGGCCAATGCATTATTAACGTTACAGCAATCAACGCTTTCGTCTTAATGCTTTAACGCTTTAACGCTTTAATGATAAGGGAATTGCATGATTAATAATTTACTGGCCATTATCGCTTTGTTTCTCGTTTGCTTTGTATTTTGGCAACAAAGAAAACAAGGGGAATTGGCCAAATCGGCGATAGAGCGAAAGTGCAAACAGCTCGATTTACAATTGGTGTCTGTTTCACTCGGACAACATAAGTTGCGAACACCTCAAGGTAAATGGCAATGGTACACGGTATATCATTTTGAATTTTCATCGTTGGGCGATGATTGTTACCAGGGGGAATTAATGATGTGTGGATTTAGGCCATTGAATTTTCATTTGCCACCACATCGGCTGTAAGCTCATATTCGTAGTAAGGCCCATGAAAATCTTGGTTTTCACCTACTTTTTGAAAGCCAAGTTTTTCCAATAATTTAATTGAAGCTATATGATGGGTATTGGCAGTCGCCACTACTTTTTGTAAAGACAGCTCTCTGTAGGCTTTTGGAATAAACGCCTTTAATGCTTCGCTTGCAAGACCTTTCCCCCAATACGCTTTATCAATGATAAAACCAAGTTCAGGTTCAGATTCCAATTGAGAGATAAAGATATGGCCAATGTATTCGCGGTTGTAGTTATCCAAAACAGCCATGCAATACATTGAGCTATCGTTCAGTACTCGATCAAACAACGCTCTCGCTGACGCAACCGTGTGAGGGCCATTCATTTCAGCCCGATTCTTCACACAGCAATTCAACATCAGAAATTCTGACTGCAGAGAGTCGCTATAGGGAAGTAGCATCAGTCGTCGAGTTACTATAGTCATATCTAATCCTTGATGGGACTACCTAATAGATAATTACAAAGCCTTTATTACAGAGGCGAAAGTTAAACTAAGCATCCTAGAAAAGTATTGATCTAGGTTACTTTTGGTGTGCTTATTATGTTTTCTATCAAAATAAGAAACAGAGTACAAAAGAAAAACCCCGACACTTGCGTATCGGGGTTATAGTCTTACTCGCAGCAGTCCGGCTACTTGTCGTGCTCCATGCATCATCCATAATAGTGGCTGAATCCATCAGCATTTCCGTACTTCGCCGTCCTAGCGGTGTCCTAGTCGTCCTGATAGCCAACAATCCTCGTTAGCACTCATCACTTGTTCCTTGAGCGGTGTCCATGACATCATCCTGATGCTGTCCTACCTCTTCCTAGAGGTGTCCATTGTCGTTCCCTTGCAGTAACCATCCTAGCCACTGTTGTATCCGTACAATGTCCTTCGCTTCCTGCTGACGGCTATCCTAGCTGCCAACTCTTCATCCTGAAGATCACCGATTCCTTGGTGTTTTCCTGTTCCGTATCGAACTCCTTTCGACCGGTTCTAATTTACGCTCATTTCATGTATAGACAAGACACTGCAATGTGAAATTTATTGCCATCTCAATGACGATAAAATAAAGACAATTAAAATCAATGCATTAAGGAAAATAATTTCTATTTCTCTCTCTATAAAATGCCCTTATCTCACATCACTTGTAAGAGATCTCTTACACAGCGACGACGATTTTGAGATTCGCCAAAAATGACAATTAACAGTATGATGTGGCGAAGAAAATAATTAGGAGCCAATGATGTCAACTCAAAATGTCACTGACGAACTCACGAGCATATTATCCACTCTTGCGAAAGAAGGAAAAGAACCGACCGTTGCACTCGTTAAAGCGCGTTTAAGCAGCTCTGTCCCTATTCCTGCATTGATTACCGCGATTAAAAGTTGGAAAAACTCGAATCGAGTCCCTAAAGTTGAAGTCGCTGCAGCCAACACCTTTGAGCAAGATAAAATCGCCCGTTTAGAGCAACAAGTTAATCAGCTGATTCAGCGAGTCACTGCATTAGAAGAAAAATTCAACGAGAAGTCAGAATGATGAAAATTTGGGTCGATGCCGATGCCTGTCCGAAAGTGATCAGAGAAACGATTGTACGCGCAGCCGAGCGAACAGGTGTGGAATGCACTTTTGTTGCCAACCACGTTGTGCCCGTGCCAAAGCGGGCTAATATCCATTCGCTTCAAGTGCCAGCTGGTTTTGATATCGCAGACAATGAAATCGTGCGCCGGACCAACGCTGGAGACTTAGTCATCACCTCAGACATTCCCTTAGCCGATGAAGTGATCACTAAAGGCGCATTAGCCCTAAATACTCGGGGTGAGCTATACACAACAGAGACCATTAAAGCTCGGCTAAATATGCGAGACTTTATGGACACTATGCGCTCAAGCGGCATTCAAACCGGTGGGCCTGCGACACTGTCTCAAACCGATAGACGTGAATTTGCCAACCACCTCGACCGCATTCTAGCAAAACGTCGATAGAGCACACCGTTAGTGAGAATTTCGACATAAAAAAACCTGCGACTTAGTCGCAGGTTTTTTATTCACAATACTTTTTATTTACACGACTACGGCGTATAGAAGGTAGCAGCACCTGGGCCTACAGGTAGACCAAATACGAATACCCACAGATAGAACAAGACGCTCCAACCGAACATAAAGCAGATTGAATAAGGCAACATGGTCGCGATCAGCGTACCAATACCTAGGTTCTTCATGTAACGCGTTGCTACTGCAAGGATAAGACCGAAGTAGCTCATCATTGGTGTAATAATGTTCGTAGTTGAATCACCGATACGGTAAGCCGCTTGAATCGTTTCTGGTGCGTAGCCTACTAACATTAGCATTGGAACGAAGATTGGTGCTGTGACTGCCCACTGAGCAGAAGCTGAACCTATCATCAGGTTAATGAAGCCACACATTAGGATGAATGCGAAGAACAACATTGGTCCTGTCAAACCGATCTCTTGCAAGAAGCTCGCGCCACCCACAGCAATCACTTGGCCGAAGTTAGTCCACTTAAAGAAAGCAACAAACTGCGCGGCAAAAAAGACAAGAACAATGTACATGCCCATTGAAGACATCGACGTTGCCATCGCATTGATGACATCGCGGTCGTTCTTCATCGAACCGGTGACTTTACCGTACACAAAACCTGGAATAGCAAAGAAGACGAAGATGAACGCAACGATACTCTTTAGGAAAGGAGAGCCAGAGACCGTACCTGATGCAGAACGAAGAACACCATCAGCAGGAACAATCGTCCAAGCAAGAAGCGCACTCACGGCCAGAACAGCAATACCAGCAAGTTTAAGGCCTTTCTTCTCGATATCCGTTAACTTACCCATCGAGTCATTTGATAAATCTTCAGACGCTTCCTCGTCATTGTATTTACCCAGTTTAGGCTCAACAATCTTCTCGGTAACAAATGCACCAGTAATCGCAATAAAGAAGGTAGAAACAAACATGAAGTACCAGTTTGCTTCAGGACCAACGGTATACGATGGATCGATCATCTGTGCTGCGGTTTCTGTAATCC
>NZ_JBNGCJ010000455.1:0-3050 GCF_049974785.1 Vibrio genomosp. F10 str. 9ZD137 | reverse complement strand
TGTCGATGCTGCACCACCGATGTGGAACGTACGCATCGTAAGCTGTGTACCCGGCTCACCGATAGACTGAGCAGCGATTACACCAACTGCTTCACCTTGGTTAACTAGGTGACCACGTGCTAGATCACGACCGTAACACTGTGCACAACAACCGAAGTCTGCATCACAGGTAACAACAGAACGTACTTTCATACGGTCAACAGAGTTGTCTTCCATGATTTGACACCACTTCTCATCAATCAGAGTATTACGTGGAATCAGTACATCTTCAGTACCCGGCTTAAGAACGTCTTCAGCAACAACACGACCAAGTGCAAGCTCAGAAAGTGCAACTTTAACGTCACCACCTTCGATATGAGGCATCATGTCGACACCTTCGTGAGTGCCACAGTCATGTTCGTGTACTACAACGTCTTGAGCAACGTCTACTAGACGACGAGTTAGGTAACCCGAGTTTGCTGTTTTCAGTGCTGTATCCGCAAGACCCTTACGAGCACCGTGCGTTGAGATAAAGTACTGAAGGACGTTTAGACCTTCTTTAAAGTTTGCGGTGATTGGCGTTTCGATGATTGAACCATCTGGACGCGCCATCAGGCCACGCATACCCGCCAACTGACGAATCTGAGCAGCAGAACCACGAGCGCCCGAGTCAGCCATCATGTAGATGCTGTTAAACGACTCTTGTTGCTCTTCTTCACCGTCACGGTTAATTACCGTTTCAGAAGATAAGTTATCCATCATTGCTTTCGCAACACGGTCGTTGGTAGACGCCCAGATATCGATAACTTTGTTGTATCGCTCACCCGCAGTAACAAGACCTGATTGGAATTGCTCTTGGATTTCACGAACTTCAGCTTCTGCTTCTTCAATTTCAGTATATTTAGCCGCAGGTACAACCATATCGTCGATACCAACAGACACACCAGAAAGTGCAGCGTATGCAAAACCTGTGTACATGATTTGGTCAGCGAAGATAACGGTGTCTTTCAGACCAAGTTTACGGTAGGCCTCGTTAAGTAGAGTAGAAATTTGCTTCTTACCCAACTTTTGGTTAACTAGGCTAAACGGCAGACCTTTAGGTACGATAGACCACAACATTGCACGTCCAACAGTCGTATCGACCATATCTGTGCTTGTTGTGCTGTTACCGTCTTCATCAACAACACTTTCAGTGATACGTACTTTAACACGAGCGTGTAGCTCTGCGCTCTTAGTACGGTATGCCTTCTCAGCCTCTTCAGGGCCAGCAAGGTACATACCTTCACCTTTCGCATTAATCATTTCACGAGTCATGTAGTAAAGACCCAATACAACGTCCTGAGAAGGTACGATGATCGGATCACCCGATGCTGGTGATAAGATGTTGTTGGTCGACATCATCAATGTACGAGCTTCAAGCTGTGCTTCTAAAGTTAGAGGCACGTGTACCGCCATTTGGTCACCATCGAAGTCGGCGTTATATGCCGCACACACTAGTGGGTGAAGCTGGATCGCTTTACCTTCGATTAGTACTGGTTCAAACGCTTGAATACCAAGACGGTGAAGTGTTGGTGCACGGTTAAGCAGTACTGGGTGCTCGCGGATAACTTCGTCTAGGATATCCCAAACGATCGCTTCTTCACGCTCAACCATTTTCTTAGCAGCTTTGATCGTCGTCGCCATGCCACGAGTTTCTAACTTGCTGTAGATAAATGGTTTGAATAGCTCAAGTGCCATCTTCTTAGGAAGACCACACTGGTGCAGACGAAGGTACGGACCTACTGTAATTACAGAACGACCAGAATAGTCTACACGCTTACCAAGAAGGTTCTGACGGAAACGACCTTGTTTACCCTTGATCATGTCAGCAAGAGATTTAAGAGGACGCTTGTTTGAACCCGTAATCGCACGACCGCGACGACCGTTATCTAGAAGGGCATCAACAGACTCTTGCAGCATACGCTTTTCATTGCGTACGATGATGTCTGGAGCCGCTAGCTCTAGAAGACGCTTCAAACGGTTATTACGGTTGATTACACGACGGTAAAGATCGTTCAAATCAGAAGTCGCAAAGCGACCACCATCTAGTGGTACTAGAGGACGTAGATCTGGCGGAAGAACCGGAAGCACCGTTAGGATCATCCATTCAGGATTGTTACCTGATGAAATGAACGCTTCAACGAGTTTAAGACGCTTAGTCAGTTTTTTACGCTTAGTTTCAGAGTTAGTTGTTTCTAGCTCTTCGCGCATCTGCTCAGCTTCTTGGTGCATGTCCATCGTAGACAGCAGATCTTTGATCGCTTCTGCACCCATCTTCGCGGTGAATTCATCACCCCACTCTTCTAGACGGTCAAGATACTCTTCTTCAGTAAGCATCTGACCTTTTTCTAGATCTGTCATTCCCGGTTCAGTTACTACGTACATTTCGAAGTAAAGAACACGTTCGATATCACGCAGAGGGATATCCATCAACAAACCGATACGAGACGGCAGTGATTTTAGGAACCAGATGTGAGCGACTGGTGATGCAAGTTCAATGTGGCCCATACGGTCACGACGAACTTTAGTTTGTGTAACTTCAACGCCACACTTCTCACAAATCACACCACGGTGTTTCAGACGCTTATATTTGCCACAAAGACATTCGTAGTCTTTAACTGGACCAAAGATACGCGCGCAGAAAAGACCATCACGTTCAGGTTTGAACGTACGGTAGTTGATCGTTTCCGGCTTTTTAACTTCACCAAAAGACCATGAACGAATCATGTCAGGTGAAGATAGACCGATTTTGATAGCATCAAATTCTTCGGTCTTATGCTGTGCTTTTAGAAAGTTTAATAGATCTTTCACATTCAGCTCCTGTAAGGAGTTAAAAGGAGCTCACTCGCTAAAGTGAGCGCCTTCTACCAAATAACCCGGAAGGATTACTCTTCGTCTTCTAGCTCGATGTTGATACCTAGCGAGCGAATCTCTTTCAACAATACGTTGAACGATTCAGGCATACCAGGTTCCATGCTGTGGTCACCGTCTACGATGTTCTTATACATCTTAGTACGGCCGTTAACGTCATC
>NZ_JBNGCJ010000454.1:0-9654 GCF_049974785.1 Vibrio genomosp. F10 str. 9ZD137 | reverse complement strand
GACCTGACCTGACCTGACCTGACCAATGGCCATGAGCAAAGTGACTCCAATCATCATTTTAGAATATTGGATGTAACCAACATTGATGATGCAGGTGTTACCTTGGCCACGGCATAAGGTATGTTTTACTCGATGCTAGATTTAACGGTTTGGCCGTTGTAGTACTTGTCTTTCATCTTAAGCGCCACGTTCACGAGGTAAATCAACACAGGCACTTCAATCAGCGGACCGATAACACCCGCAAACGCTTGGTCAGAGTTGATACCGAATACTGAGATAGCAACTGCAATGGCTAGCTCGAAGTTGTTACCTGTCGCGGTGAATGCAATGGACGCGTTCTTATCGTATTCAATCCCTATCTTCTTACCAATGAAAAAGCTGATGAAGAACATCACTGTGAAGTAAATAGTCAGTGGAACCGCAATCAACAATACGTCCATTGGCAACTCAACAATCATCTCGCCTTTTAAGCTGAACATCAGAACGATGGTGGCCAGTAGTGCCATCAGTGTGATGGGAGAGATGCGTGGAATGAACACATCGTTGTACCATTGCTCGCCTTTCATCGACACAAGGATCTTACGGCTTAAAAAACCGGCTAGGAATGGGATACCTAGGTAGATAAGTACACTGTGTGCAATGTCGATCATCGAGATATCAACCAACATACCTTCGTAGCCAAATACTGGTGGAAGAACGCTGATGAACAACCAAGCCATAAAGCTGTAGCTCACCACTTGGAATGCACTGTTTAGAGCAACCAATGCTGCGCCGTACTCTTTGTTACCGCCACCGATATCGTTCCAAACCAGAACCATCGCCACACAGCGAGCAAGACCAATCAGAATGACACCGACCATATAACCTGGGTGATCGCCTAAGAATGTTAGCGCCAATACAAACATCAGAATCGGGCCAACAAGCCAGTTCATGATCAGAGATAGTTTGATGGCTTTCTTATCTTTTACCACGGTGCCTAGCAGGTTGTAGTTAACCTTAGCCAAAGGTGGATACATCATTAAGATAAGGCCGATTGCTAATGGAATGTTGGTCGTGCCAACCGACATAGATTCGTTCCATTGTTCGATTTGTGGGAACAGGGTGCCAAGCAGTACACCAAGACCCATCGCGATAAAGATCCACAGCGTTAAGTAGCGATCTAGAAAACCTAATTTTGGTTTCATGATATTGTCTCTTTGGTTGATATCGTTAATCGTCGAAAAACGATATTTGAAAGCAAAAAAATACGCTTAGTTTATTCGGTATTCGACAAACTAAGCGCGATAAATCTATTTTAAAATGGTGTCGATCAGCGTCTCAAATTGTTGAATATTATCTCGATTAATGCGGTAGCACATCTTCGGTGGTATCGATTCAGCGGTGATGAAGCCTGAGGTCTTCAGTATTCTTAAATGCTCTGATACGGTTGATTGAGCCAAACCCAATTCGCTAACCAAGTCACTGTTCAAACAGCCGCCCGATTTTTCTAACGTGGAAAGGATACTCAATATACGAACTCTTGCCGGGTGAGCAAGCGCTTTAGCCAAAGCTGCCATTTGTATTTCAGCTTCAGCATCACCATGTTCGATTGGTAGAACACAGCCACCAGTTGTGAGGCAAACTTTATTCATGTGGATATTTTACTGCATTAATCGTTAAAAGACGATTAATGGTAAGTCTATTGTGTAAAAAGATCAACGTAAGCGTTTAAGTTGAGCACTAGAATCCATAAATTGAAATAAGGATGACGTAAATGGGTTGTCAACACACGAGATCCCATATGCGGGTAAGCGAAAATTTTCCGATGTCGTTCTGCTACGAGTGATTATGGAGTGACGCTAACCAAGTACTATAGATTTTAAATGAGAATAAGTAGGGTTATCATAAAGGGTGCAGCCAGTGATAACCCTACAAAGTGAAGCGTTCACTCGATTTTTATGTCTTTTACTTTACCTATAAGTCGTATTCGGCCTCTTATTGTGAGTGATAAAAGTTTATTTAAATGATAAAAGCATTGGTGAGACAAATATTTCGATACAAAATATAGAGAAGATGAAAGCTTAACTATGAATACATCCGCATTTGATCGCATCAGCCGCGTTTTAGCTTTTATTCACGCGAATCTTAGTTCAGCGTTATCGTTGGAAGACATCGCGACACAAAGCTGCTGGTCTCGTTGGCAACTGCAAAGAGTGTTTCAAGCAGAAACAGGGCTTACCGTAGCAAACTATGTAAGAGAGCTTAAGCTGAGCCAAGCTGCAGAAGAATTACTTGATGGAAAAGAGCGCGTGATAGATATTGCAGTTGGCCTCGGGTTTAACTCAGAAGTGAGCTTTAGCCGTTCTTTTAAGCAAATGTTTGGGGTGAGCCCAAGCCAATATCGAAAAGCAGGCAAAAGGGGTGGGCTGAGAAAACCAATACAAGTGTCTGAAACCGTGAGTGCCGAAGAGAAGGGTGCTCTGAGTTTTGTTGAAGTTCGCATTGACGAAAGAGAGTCTTTCCTTGTTAAGGGTGTCACCTCAGAGATCAGTGGTTTGTTTTCCCTAACACAAGACTTCGCACAAAAAGTCCCTCAACTTTGGTCTCGCTTGGAGCAAGAAGTCACTCTACCAGACGATGACGTACTGCGATTTATTGGCGTCGCCGACCTTACTCAGTCTTACTTCGATGGGACCAATATCCACTATTGGGCGGGCGTTGAACTCCATGATGCGATATCCATTCCGCAACTGCCGAGCATTATCTCTGATAAATTAGAGGTGCTGACTGTCCCAAAGCAAACCTACGCAGTGGTCAAGCATTGTGGTCCTATAAAGAATCTGCGTCATACCTTGAGTTGGTTTGTGCTGAACTGGTTGCCAAGTTCAGGCTATCGTGGTGTGGATGGCTACGAACTGGAAGTGTACCCATTGAGTTACCAACCTTATGCTGCTAATGCTGAAATGGAATATTGGGTTCCTGTTGTTAAGCTGTAGCTGTGTCTACTTCAACTTTCCTCCTATAAATCTGACTTACCAATTTGGCTAATTGCATTTTAAATCAGCAATTGGCCTGCTTTTTAAACAACAAGAGAAGTTGTTTTGAAACGTGCACCAAATTGTTAACTATCCCATTCAAAGATACATACAATGCAAATGAGATTCATTACTATTTATATTAAGCATTGGTACCGAGGGAATTATGACCACTCACACACGTTTTAAATATTCATCACTTGCTGTTGCATTACTGACTGCACTCTCAGCACAAGCGTTGGCCGAAGAAACCATTACTGCGGCAGGCTCGAATGTAGAAACTGTGACTATTATGGGCAAGGCTTATCGTAATACAGCCACAAAATCAGCACTCGAGCCAGAGGAAACGCCTCAAGGTATTACGATCATTGATGAAGAGCATTTAGAGCAACGAGGTGTTCAATCTTTGAACCAAGCCCTACGTTATGCACCTGGCGTTGTCACTGAAAACCGCGGTGGATCAGTCGCTATGTTCGATTCATACTCTATTCGTGGTTTTAAGACCAATAATGTTAACTACTATGATGGTCTATCACTTCAACAATTGAATGGATGGAACTTGCAGCCGCAGATTGACCCAATCGCAATGCAACAAGTCGAGATCTTCAAAGGGCCGACGTCTGTGCTTTATGGCGCGATGCCACCGGGTGGTATGGTGAACATGATCGCTAAGGCACCGCAAACTGAACAATCAACTAAGGTTGGCGTTGCGACAGGCTCTCGAAACCTACAAGAAGCATCGATCGATACAGCGGGACAATTTGGTGACAGTGATTTTTCATACCGTTTGATCGCACTTGCTCGTAAGCAAGATAGCCAAGTTGATAACGCAGAAGAAGAGCGCTACTTAATTGCCCCTTCTGTTGATTGGCAAGTAAGTGATAAAACACAAATCAACTTTAACCTGTATTACCAAAACGATCCTTCAATGGGCATCAACTCTGCAATGCCTTTGGAGGTATTGAAAGCGAGTGATCCTTCGGTTTCGATGGGGGATAAGAACTGGAGTAAGTTTGAACGTGAAGTGTTGATGATGGGTTATAAAATTAACCATGACTTCAATGACAATTGGGCTTTTTTACAAAATGCTCGTTACACTGATGCCTCTCTGTACCAAGAAAACACGTATCACTTTAGTTACGATGCGAATACGCCAAATCAATTATCTCGCGCTCTCTACTCAACAGATGAAAGCTTTAAAGGCTTTGTCATCGATAACCAACTGAGCGGCATTGTTGATGTAGGTTCAGTCGAACATAATCTGTTGCTTGGTTTAGATTACCAAGATTTGGATGGTAATGTTAACTACTCATCCTACAGCGCTAATGGCAGCGGTTTTAATCGTTTTGATCCACTGAATCCCAACAACGACCTATTAGATCGTCGTGATGTGACTAAAACGGGCGAATGCCTAGATGATACAACATCTAGTCAATTGGGTTTTTATCTTCAAGACCAGGTTCGACTAGACGCATTAGTGCTTATTGCCGGAGCAAGATTTGACCACTATAAATCAGAAAGTGATTACTACGCGCATGAGTCTGATCATAAGCAAGTCACTTATCGTCTAGGTGGTTTGTATCAGTTTGATAACGGACTATCCCCATTTGCAAGTTACGCGACTAGCTTCGAGCCAGCTCCTGGTGTTGATAAATCTGGTAATGAGTTCGATCCTGAAAATGCTCAGCAAGCCGAGATGGGTGTGAAGTACCTGTCTGACGATATGTCTAAAGAAGCGACTGTTTCGTTATTCCACATTGTTAAGCAAGATATGTTGATGACCGATCCAACAAACGTTTATGGGCCAAAAATCCAAGTGGGTGAAGTTGTATCGAAAGGTGCAGAACTGTCTGGACGTTGGTTTGCGACCGAAAACTTCGATATTGCAGCAGCATATGCCTATGTTGATATGGAAATCACAGAAGACTCTAGCAATGGTTTAGAAGGCACAACACCAATCTACGTGCCGGAACACACTGCAAACGTGTGGGCTAGTTACAACGTGTTCACTGGAATGTTAGCGGGTTCGCGCTTAAGTGCTGGTGCACGTTATGTGGGTGAAATGCAAATGGATGCGAGCAATACTCAAGGTAAAGTACCATCATACACCTTAGTTGACCTATCTGTCGGTTATGACCTAGGCGCTGCGAGTGAGACTTTATCGGGTGCTACAGCCAACCTAGCGGTTAACAATATCTTCAATGAAGAATATTATGCGTGTTACGACCAATCTAATTGCTGGTTTGGTGCAGAGCAGTCTATAGAGTTAAGCGTGAACTATGAATTTTAACTAGGTTACGAGGATCTAAGTTACGAGGATCAATGTTTAAAGCAGCCTTAATTAGGCTGCTTTAAATAGGCCTAATCGGAGTGAGGCGGACCATCCCATTAGGTCTTGCGCTTTTTACCATCCAATTTACTTGAGTTGGCGACCTAGTCTTAGACCAACTAAGCCCCCTTTATTCGTTCTACGCCACAAACGACTTTGGAAAAAGTCGGTATGAAACAATAAAAGCATTATTAATTAAATGGTTATAAATGTGTGCGCCTCGCATTTTTATGCAATTATGTTAGTAATTTGACGCTATCTATGGATTAGGTATGTATTTATTGAATGAATATCGTTAGCGTGTAAATCTCTATTCATCGTTACAGTTAAGGAAACATCATGATCAGGATGGTCACCCAGTTATTCCCGCTATGGGCTTTACTGCTTTCATTTATTGCCTACTCTACACCAGATGCTTTTGTTGGACTCAAAGGCTATATCGTTCCGCTGCTCACCATCATCATGTTGACGATGGGGTTGACGTTAAAACCCAGTGATTTTGCGGGCGTATTGAGTAAGCTCCCTGTTGTTGGTGTTGGGCTGATTTTACAGTTTTCTGTTATGCCAATTGCCGCTTTACTGATTAGTATCGCGATGGGGTTCGATACTGAATTAACCGTGGGTATGGTATTGGTCGGTTCGGTGGCTGGTGGCACAGCATCTAATGTAATGTGCTATTTGGCTCGCGGTGATGTTGCTCTGTCGATTTCCATGACGGCATTATCAACATTGGTTGGCGTGGTGGCGACACCATTCTTGGTTCAGCTTTTGGTCGGGCAGACCGTCGACGTACCCGTGACTAGCATGTTGGTGAGTTTACTTAAGATTGTTTTAGCGCCAGTGATCATCGGCGTTATCCTTAACGTCTTACTTCAGTCGACGATAAAGAAAGTTGAACCTGTATTGCCAGTGATCTCAATGGTCGCCATTGTGGTGATTATTGCCATTGTTGTAGCATTAAACGCTGAAAGATTGGCAACCATTGGTCCTTTGGTCGCGTTGGCTGTAATACTCCACAATTCATTGGGTTTAGTGTTTGGTTTCTATGTTCCTAAATTACTTGGCTTCGATGAAAAAACCTGTCGCACCGTTGCATTGGAAGTTGGTTTGCAAAACTCGGGTTTAGCGACGGCATTAGCAATGAAGTATTTCACGCCAGCTTCCGCTGTAGCAGGAACAATTTTTTCAATTTGGCACAACCTTTCAGGTTCAGTAGTGGCAGCGCTTTGGGCTCGAAAAGTAAAACAAGCTGAAGAAGAGCAGAGCAAACCCGTTCTAGAGTCATAGTGGTTTTTAGGATTAATGTGTTCTAGCCAATAGAAGAGGCCAGCGAATGCTGGTCTTTTTGCATCTTATAGGGGGATGAGTTGTACCATTGATGAAGTGCAGATGAAGTGAGTCGATTTCTCTTGCTCAATCGAAGGATTAGCCGATATAAAGCTTAGGCATGTTAACTGCCTGTTCTCTATGCAAATCATTTTCACAGTGCTCATTTCTTTTATAAATTGTTCAAGATATGTACTGATTAAAAAAGCTCATAATTAGAAGCAACATCATTTTATGAAGATGCTTTTCCTCAATAACTGTGATTCTCATTCCTATCAATAAAATACCGGCTGTGATGGATAGACATTATAAATATATCTTGTTGTTTCTTAGTACAAAACTATAAAAAAAATCAAGTCATGGTGGTCTCTTAATAACCATTAGGGCCGTTTGGGATAATAAAACAATAGAGAGTGAATAAGTGGCAGCAACGAATCATATTCTTAAATTAGCAGTGGGAATGGCTATTCTATCGAGTGCACCGTCTTTGGTAAGTGCGCATGGCTGGTCAGAATTTCCGAATGCCCGACAGAACATTTGTTATGAACAAGGTGGAATTTGGTCGGGTACTCCACCTAATGAAGCTTGTGCTCAAGCAAAAGACATTTCAGGCACTTATCCGTTCGTACAACGTAATGAGTACGCTAAGAACATTCCGGATTTCAATAGTTTTAGTGCGGTAAAAGCTGCAATTCCGGATGGTACATTATGCTATGCCAATGACGCCCAAAAGCGTGGCATGGGAGCCAGTCACACGGGTTGGAAACGTACAGAATTAAAAACGGGAACCTTTGAGTATGTCTTTAATGCTACTGCACCTCATAACCCTTCGTTTTGGGAGTTTTATCTAACCAAACCGAATGCAGACCTTAGCAAGCAACTCGCTTGGGGAGATCTCGATCTTATACAGACGGAAGGAAATGTCCCTGTCAATGCTGGCAAGTACCGCATTAATGTGACGATACCTTCAGAACGCAGTGGAGACGCCATACTATTTGTACGTTGGCAGCGTGATGATGCTGTTGGTGAAGGTTTCTACAATTGTTCAGATATTACTATCGTCGGTGGTGATACACCTCCACCAGAGCCTACCCCGAAACCTGATTTAATAAGGGGTGAACTCTTTGTTGCAACTGAATTTGGCACGCCAAAAGCTGGGGATACGGTTAAGTACGATATTATTAACCAATACGGTGAAGTGGCGCGTAGCTTCGATCTCCTCGTTGATGATTCAAACACTAATGATTGGGCCCGCTTACTGGCTTCTGAAATCAACGGATGGCATAAAGAGTTTAAGGACGGTGCCGTATTCATTGGTGATTGGCATGAAGAAATGCAGCATTACATGTATTTCCAAAACGATCCTTCGCGTAACTTCTTCAACTCAAAAGATGGCAGTGAGTCTGGATTACTGACCCTGTTTAAAGGAGATGACGGTAGTGTTGAACCGTTAGAGGGCGATATTTACGAGCTTGTGACCAGCGATAACGTTGTTAACGCCGGAGACAAGGTGGTTATCGTAACAGGAGAAGCAGCAATCGTTACACAGACTCAGGGATCTACTGTCGACATCCAAAATAACGGGACGTCTTCAATTATCATTGATACCAAGGCCATTACCGCGAATGACATATTGTCATTTGCTGCGAGTGCCATAGACAGCGAGCGTGTTGAAACGTTCACGTTTGAAGTTATTGTAGATGATGGTGGAGTCACGCCAGAGCCAGAACCAGAACCAGAACCAGGAACTTGGGATTCGTCTACAACATATTTAGGTGGAGATGTAGTTATTTATGCGGGTCAAGCGTGGAAAGCCCAATGGTGGTCTCGCGGAGGTGAAAACCCTGAAGCAACCTACCAAAACGACAAGTGGGGAGTTTGGCGCCCAGCAAACTAGTTGTTCTCGACTTTCTCTTGCTCAATGCGGTTGAGTGATACCTCAAAGCGACATCTCAAAGCAAACATAAGTGGCACCACATGGTATTAATGTGGTGCCACTTTTGTAGAATGTAACAGTGGTACGGATACTCTTTCTAGTTGTAGGAAGTACTAGTGGTAGAAAGTACTAGTTGAAGAAAGCAATGGTTGAGAGCATGTCTATTTAAAAAACACCCGTTACATACTATCGAAGTAATCTCCGTATTCATCCAGTAAACTTCGTGGGCTTCTGAGGCGAAAACGCTCATTGTCAACAACCGCGTCAGTTATTCTATCGATTCGAAATAACCTAGGCGCGGCTCTTAAATAGTCCCACCCTAAAAGATACCAAGCGGGCCAGTTGAGCAGTATAAATTGCGGTTCTATGCACCTTTGCGTTTCACTTCCTTTTTCTGAAATGTAGTGAATTGAGAGCTTTTTCTGCTGTATAAATGCCTGGCTAATGTCATTAAAAAAAGGATAACGCGTATTGGTTACTGTACTTGCGACTGGCTCGGAAGCAATAGCACCAACCAATACTCGCTGGCGTAAAAGGTTTATACGTTTCTGTTGTTCATTGTTCAGAAAAAAGGTGAGCTTATTTTTTACGCTAGATATGTTGTCCCCTAATATGGGACACCTTAGTGAGTCGGTTAGCGCGAGTGCCATCAAAGTATTTAAAATTTCTTCATCACTTAAAAAAAATCGAGGGGGACGAGTCATTCCTCTCAACGCTATGCCGCCCCCTGTGCCTCGCTCTGCGTCAATATCGTAGCCTTGCTGGCGCAACAAGGTAATGTCTCGAGATATGCTTCTAACCGAAATCCCAAGTTCATTGGCTAACTCTTTAGCTGTCCAAAGATTCTTGTTTTCTAAAAGACCAATCAGGTTATCCAATCTTTCTTGCCTGTTTTGAAAGCCGCGCATTATTAATGTGTCATTTAGTGTCTTATTTGTACGTAGCATAGCATTTCACTTCATTTTGAGACAGCGTCGTCACATCAACTTTGCGCTATACATCGACTTGGAGTAATAAACGTTTCTTAACTAATAGCTTTATAACTAATA
>NZ_JBNGCJ010000453.1:0-4566 GCF_049974785.1 Vibrio genomosp. F10 str. 9ZD137 | reverse complement strand
TCGAGCAGCCTTGGAGGCGAACCCGCCATGGCCGCTATTTTCGTACTGCTGGTTGGATTGTTTGGTGCGATTCTCGCTTACCCTATTTATAACCTACTAAACATCACCCACCCTATCGCTAAGGGATTGACCATGGGCACGGTTTCTCATGCGTTAGGCACCGCAACCTGTGCAGAAAAAGATCCTAAAGATGCGGCGTTCAGTTCTTTAGCCTTGGTCGTGTGTGGGGTGATCACCTCGATTCTCGCTCCATCGTTTTTCTCTTTAGCCGTGTGGTTGCTCATGTAGCCCGACTCACTGAACCTGATCCTTTACTCATGTTTATTTACATAAAAAGGCGGGAAAACGAGAAAAATCATTCTAAAAAATGTGCCCCGTCACTCAATTGGTGTAATGTAATTTCTATTGCATTTATTAATGTGATCTATATCTCTGTTTATTATTTGTCGTTCCCTAGAATGAATACCAATATAAAAAAGAGGTCGAACAATGAATACCCAAATGGAACGTGCACTGCAAGAAGCCCCTGAATCAATATCTCGCTTTTTATTACCGATTCTCCAAGATGATAGCTTTGACGCTACCTTATCTAAACAGCAATTTGAGCAACTCCTTGAAATCTCTGGTTTAGCAGACGCCGATTTGCGTGTTGCACTGTTGCCGTTTGCTGCCGCTTATTCCTACGCTCCGCTATCTCACTTTTTTGTCGGTGCTATCGTAAGAGGCCTATCTGGTCGGTTGTATTTTGGGGCGAATGTTGAGATTTCTGGCGTTCAGCTCGGTCAAACCGTCCATGCGGAGCAATCTGCCATCAGCCATGCTTGGATGAAAGGTGAAGAAGGGATTACTGATATTACAATCAACTTCAGCCCATGTGGTCACTGCCGCCAATTTATGAATGAACTCTCTACAGCAGATGAACTTGTTATTCAGCTCCCACAAAAAGACCAGAAATCGTTGCAAGAATATCTCCCTGAGTCATTTGGCCCTGCGGATCTTGGTATTGAAACCAGACTGATGTCTAAAGTCGATCATCTATTGACGACCAATGATCAGGACGTGTTGATCAACGTCGCGATGCAACGATTAAATGCCAGCCACGCACCTTACACTAAAAATCTGAGTGGCACGGCGCTTCGCCTGGCGAACGGGAAAGTCTATAGTGGTGCGTACGCTGAAAATGCAGCGTTCAACCCAAGTTTACCGCCGCTTCAAGTTGCTATTATTCAATTACTGTTAGACGGTGAGTCGATCAACGATATCGCTTCAGCGGCACTGGTCGAAATGTCTGAAGGTACGATCAGTCACCTTGCTGATACTCAGGCAACGCTAGAAGCTATTAACCCAGACATTACGGTTTCTTATTTATCCGTTTAAGCTTTTGCGACAATCATTGACGACAAAACGTTGTTCATACCATTTAACAATGCTCAGCAATTGCTGAGCATTGTTTTTATCGCTATGACTCTGACGGGTGCTTTTCCGTTGCGGGACTGTGTAAAGATGGCGATCTAACGCCTATCTAAGATGTGAAAATACCACTTGCTGGTCGAGTTCACCTTGGTATTGCGTGTAATCCAACCCTTTCTCAAAAATATAGTGTGTCACTAGTGTTCGAATAGTGCTGACCAGCACATCAGAAGCCCAAGGTTTTTCAAAGTAGTGATTTATTCCAGCGACATTGATCGCCTCAATCGTATCCGACTGAGTGGCTTGGCCTGTCAGCAAGATTTTCTTTGTATGCATGAAACGTGAATCTAAAGAGACTTCCGTGAGCAGCTCGACGCCGGTTTTTCCTGGCATAACATGATCAGAAATCAACACGGCAACCATTTCACCATCCGCATCTAATTCATCCATTAGCTCCAACACTTCGTCAGCTGATTCGCAATCTTCTATATTTAGCCAATGAGTCAATGGTTCCAAATCTTGAAGTACCGCACTCAACACTTCTCGCTGATCGTCAACGCAAATTAAATTAAGCTTCTCCATGTTCACCCTCGATTGGTAACTTGATTCTAAAAATTGTTTTCTCTCTGTCGCTTTTTACTGCAATACTGCCGGAGTATCCAGCAACAATACGTTTGACTATAGAGAGCCCAAGGCCTAGGCCAAATGATAAGCCGCCTTTTTTTGTCGTAAAATTAGGTTGAAAGATCTTTCTTCGGATCGCAGGTTCTATTTCAGAGCCATTATTGGTCACCGTGACTAAAATTCTATTTTTATGCACCCGAGTATGAATATCGATGGCGGGTTCGTCACACTCTTCCATGGCATCACAGGCGTTTTTGATGATGTTAACCCAAACCTGAACAAGCTCAGTTTGAGATCCTTTGAACGGTGGAAGTTCAGCGGGCCGAATACGCACAGAGACTCTACGTAGATCGCTTTGTAACAATGCCACAGCTCGATGAATGGAATCGTTCACATCGAGTTCTTCATCTAGATCAATGTCGGTACGGCCGAGTTGTTTCACCGATTTGACAATTCCCACCGTGTGTTTTGATGCTAAGCGAAGATCGTGTATATCGCGTCCCATTTGCCAATAACGAATCGCGTCTTTGGGAGACGTCAGCCAATGTTCATTCACTTCATCGGATTTCACAGCGCGAGCAAGCTCTCTTGCGATATCCTTGGGTAAATTGTACTTTTGTTCAAACAGCTTGCCCCTTTTGCGAACTTCGCTAGAGGTACTCTTTTGACCTTGCATTAAACCCACATCAAAAAACTGGCTCGCTTCCGGATGAATCTCTTCGAGTAACGTTAATAACACAGACTCTAATCGATCAGACTTACTGCTCACGACACCAATCGCATTATTAAGCTCGTGCGCTATTCCTGCGGCCAGCTGCCCTAACGTTGTCATTTGTTCTGCGGTGTGTAACTTTTGTAACGCTTGTTCTTTAGCCACCGCTTCTTCTGTCGCTCTGCGCTGACGACGGGACAATTCATTAACGATAACAGGGGTAAACTGTGCGGTTAATGGGCCATATATTTCTGGTTCAAAAGCTTGTATGGTTCTGTCTATCCATGCAAGTTGAGTATCGGATTTAGCGACAACGGTAGACGATGCAATCCACGTTTCAGAAAAGAAACTGTGTACGCCAATAAAGGCCCCTTCCGACGCTGAAAAGACCTTAGTTTGTAGATCGCCACCTTTGGTAAAATAGCCCTCTAATTCACCGCTAACTACGTAATACAACCTGTCGTTATGCTCGCCCTGCTCTAGCACGACGGTGCCAGCAATCAGAGACAGTTTTCTATCGTTATCACTAAAGTAACGGTTAATGAGTTGATTGAATTTGCTGTTCGGCATCGTCCGTAGTTACCCTATATGTCCTACAGAATGTAAAATCCACACCATAACAAAGCTCAATAACACGCCAACGACACCCAGAATCACGCCCACTTTCGCCATTTGGTGGGTCTGAACTTGCCCTGTCGCGTGCGCCAATGCGTTAGGTGGCGTACTGATGGGTAAAGACATGCCCAGCGAAGCAGCAAAAGTGACAACGAGAATCAAGGTTAACTCGCCACCTAGCGGTGTTAGAGATGCCATAGAAGCACCCAGCGCAGCCATGATAGGCATAAGCAAGTTGGCCGTTGCCGTATGAGACATAAAGTTGGCCATGACTAAACACAAGGTCGCCGCACCAAATAACACGACGTATGGTGAGTATTCGTCGAACGGGATACTGTGCACCATCAATCTTGCTAGGCCTGTTTTATCTAATGCAAGACCTAACGCGATACCACCAGAAACAAGCCACAGAACATCCCACGATATCTTTTTCAAGTCTTCTTTGTTGATAATGCCTGTCAGTGAGAAGATGGCAACCGGGATAAGAGCGACAGTGTATGAATTCATACCGTGAGATGAGCCCATCAGCCATAATATGATCGTTGAGGCAAAGGTGATGTAAACGATAATCGCTTTCGGCGTTTTCAAAAACTTACCTTTGATACTTAGGTTAATGGTTTTCTGATCGGCTTTATAAATAAACCCAATTAAAAACCACGCCAACGCCATCATAATAACAACGAACGGCACACCAAACGCCATCCATTCACCGAAGGTAATCAGATTGTCACCCACCAAATATTTCAAGGCGATGGCATTGGGCGGGGTGCCAATCGGTGTCCCTATTCCGCCAATATTTGCCGCGACAGGTATGCACAATGCGAAAGCGACTCTAGCTGGATCTTTAGGCGCAAAAACGGCAATAACGGGCGTCAAAATCGAAAGCATCATTGCAGTTGTCGCGGTATTAGACATGAACATCGAAAAAATACCAGTGATCAACATAAGCCCTAGCATGACGTATTTAGGGTTTTGCCCAAATGGCTTGAGTAATACGCGCGCCAAGTTGACATCTAATCGATATTTGGTCGCTGCCATAGCAAGGAAGAATCCGCCTAAAAAGAGCATAATGATTGGGCTTGCGAACGTGGCCATGATCTCGTGATATTGAAGAAGCTCACCAAAATGCGGCTGGCCCTCTTCCAAACGAAAGAAGAAAATGCCCTTATTAGACAGCATTAACAGCTCTAAAACGATGATCACCA
>NZ_JBNGCJ010000452.1:0-1844 GCF_049974785.1 Vibrio genomosp. F10 str. 9ZD137 | reverse complement strand
GAATGTAGCAAATCGTGTTGATGCGATTGTTATGCCTTACACTTTTCAATTGATAGGAGTAACAGTTCTTTTATTTTATTCTTCAGAATCATAGCTTCTTCTTCTTTATGTTCAGGAAGAGACTCTTTAATTACATGCAAAACTTTTTGTTTTCTAATTAAAGTTGAACCTGCACCACTTAGTGACATCGCATAGTTCCAATTAATATTGTATTTCTTTAATAGTGTTTCACGAGCTAAACTAAGAAGTAGGTTTGAGAACTCTTGTTTAACTCTATTAGTACTCTTTACTTCCATTGATGGAGTTGCTGATTCAACCCAACCTTTAGGGGTTGAAATGAAAAAATCTAATTCATTTATGATTTCAGCATGAAAATCAGCTATAGGTTTCATGTCCCTGAACTCATCCATTTCCCAACACATGCGACGATTAAATGCTTTAACTGTCTGCCAATGTTTCGAATTCAGGAGGTGATTCCATTTATCAATATATACATCTGATGACTTAGCTAAATATGATGAGAGCATTTCATAGTCATAAACCGGCTCAATAAATTGAGGAATATCTTGATTAAATTTTTCCGTAATATTCGACAATAACTTAGTAATATCTTGAATACTTTCAGTATTCAAGATATTTGATTTTACATCCGATAAATAAAATAAGTTATTTTTATCAAGATTTGCATCAACTCCATTTTCCTTTAGTGCACTTTTTACGTTTCTAAACCCTTTTTTAACAGCTTTAATTTGCTCTTCTCGACTACAGTTTTCATCATCATTGACTTCAACTTCATCTAATTTTGAAAAAATTAGATGAAATTTATCAAGATAACCACTACGAATAACACCTTCGATAGCACTTTTACCACCTGAAGCAAAAGGTTTTTTAGATTCTTCAACAAGACCAATAGAATCAGAGAAATGAAAGTAATCTAAATGTCGAGCAGATAAACGGCTTGCCTCTCTCGTATCATGACCAATTCCTTCCCCATCAATAAGAACAAGTTCTGTATTATTTGGTAACCAATCAGCCAACAAATCACCCTGAACTCTGGCGTATTCAACGACAGGAGATATCGAGTTTTTAGAGCTTGATAACAATTTTTTGGCTTGCTTAATAAAGTCATCTTTATTATCTTCTGAATGCTGGTAACATTCATTAACTGAAAAAAGTTCAAAACCATCACACATTTCAGAAACTTTAGTACAGATAAGATCTAATATTTTATTTTCAATACTAATTTTACCTCCTAAGTTATCTAAAGCCATATCTACAATAATACCTAACTCGTCTGAAGAACTATCAAATTCTTTTTTCAGCTCTTCAACACGATTAGACAAATCAGGTAAAGTATATGACTTAATTTCTTCTGCGATACTTTCTAACTCACTTTCAGATAATATATATTTCAGCCTAAATCTTTCATCCGGTGTTTCTTCCAGATCACTAATTAAATCATCAAGATCAAAATCACCTTTAGACATAAATGCTTTATGAATAGCTACATCTAATATTTCTCTGATTAAAGAACATACTTGTTCTTTGCTTTTAAAAATATATGTCGCGTTATAATTCAAATCTCGACTCAAAACATATTCAGTTACAGCAACTGTTGTTCTTTTTTGCTGAACTGACGGAAATTTCAAATAATCTGTATTTAATATTTTCCTAACAATTGTAGTCTTGCCTGCACCTGTGTCACCTAATAAATAGAATTTAGGCATATTAACTGGAATTGGGCTTACTTCGTTTAACTTATTTTGAATTTCTTTGAACCTACTCATTATTTTTCCTTAAAATTAAAAAATTCACTTAGGCATAACGCCGCATTAAGGTGTGAG
>NZ_JBNGCJ010000451.1:0-10141 GCF_049974785.1 Vibrio genomosp. F10 str. 9ZD137 | reverse complement strand
ACCCTCGGCTTAAGAAGGGTCAATCTTTATATAGCAGTATGTGTGCCAACTTTTTAAACACGAAAAAACCTGCTTATTGTCGATAAAACAACCAGATTCAGGCCAACACAATGCATAAGGCAGTTTCATAATAGGATTAAATTGCAAAATGCAAATATCAAAATGCAAATACCCCCCCCCCTAGACGCCCTAACAATTTTATGTGGTTATTAGTATACTTTTGACTCATCCAGAGCCCAATGGGAACTAAGAAGTGACACCACCCAATCTAGAGCTACTCTCTCACAATGACCACAGCGCACTTCTCGAGTTTGAAAAAATGAATCAAACTTGGTTTGAATCTTATGTTCCTGCGCGAGAAACCGGCTTTTATTCCGACAGCGGTCTCACTCAACACATTGACGATTGTCTGACACTTCACCAGTCCAACGAAATGCTTCCAATGCTTATTAAGAGTGCTCAAGGGGAAATCGTCGGTCGAATTAATCTACATAATTTGGACTTAGATGAGGGTTCTGCGCATCTCGGGTACCGAATCGCACAAAATAAAACGGGGCTTGGTATTGCAACTTTAGCGACCAGAAAAATCGCGATTCTTTGTAAGGAAGATTATTCGTTAAAACGATTAATTGCCCTTGCTGCAACCAATAACATTGCATCGCAACGGACACTCACTAATAACCAGTTTAGACAAACTCGAACTCATTCCAATTACACTCGATTAAACGGTAAGTTAATCCACTGCATTGAGTATCAAAAACAGCTTTAACTACTTTTCTAGCCGACTGGCTTCCATCATTCTCACATTCAGTTTGGAGACCATGCAGCAATTTTTTATGTTCCAAGCTGGCGACGTTTTTGCTGATACATCCGTTCATCGGTCACTTTTAACAGCATTTCCGCATCGAGATAATCATCACTGTACAAGGCATGACCAATACTGGCTCTAATATTGATCAAGTGCTGACCATAAATCACTGGGGTTTGGCAGAGTGCTTTGTGCAGCGCTATATTGACAATGTCGACATCATTCGGGTTAGAGATGCGAGACAAAATCACCAAGAACTCATCGCCCCCCACCCGAGCGACCAAATCGGATGAACGCAACACACTTTTCAACCTTTCGGCACACACCACCAAGACTTTATCGCCAGCAGCATGGCCGTAGGTATCATTAATCATCTTAAAACCATCAAGATCAATATTCAGTACCGCGAAGGTGCTGTTCTCTGTTTGGGCGCAATCTTTAAAAAGATTGTCTAGTGTGTACATGAAATAGCGACGATTAGGTAACCCTGTGAGTTCATCATGAAGTGAACGCTTGTGGGCCATTGTATATTGGCGGTAAATGACAAAAAGCGAGAAGGTCAATAGTAGCGTAATAGGGTAGCCAATTAGGCGAGCAATATTGGCCCTATACCATGGAAGATGAGACAACGGATTTTCCCTAAATGATGCAACGAGCTCCCAACTACCATGGGGAAAACGCACGGTTGCAGTACCAAATGCGTCATCTAAATACGCTGATCGACCAAAAAACACCTCACCATACTTTCCCATACTGTCTAACCCTTGAATAGCCAATTGATACTTATGACTCAATGACTCGACACCGACACTATGAAAAAGTGAATTGAGGTCAATGACAATGCTGCTAACTCCCCAATACTCTTTATTAAACGGAGGGTCGGTAAATATCGGAATTCTCGCTATTACCGCTCGTCCTCCTTGCACTAAGTCTATAGGACCTGCAATAAACACATCTTGAAGATCATGGGCTTTCTTAATCGAATTCCACTGTGCAGGCACCGTTTTGTAGTCTAAGTTGAGAGCCTGTTGATTTCCCTTTTCTGGATGAACAAAGCGAACAACATCATCGGGGGCTAACCCTATAAGACGTATGTGCTTCCCTTCTCTTAGAATATTCGTCGCCAGCGCGCGCCAACTTTTCGTATCAAATTCAGGATTCACTGTTATCAATGCACTGAGGCTTTTCGTTTCATAAATATCGGCCAAAATCGCGGCCTCAAGCTGTGCTCGAACAATTGACAACTCTTCTTTTGCTCGTGTTAAAAGATCACTGTACAAGTAATTATTTTGGCCTCGATTAATCCATTCAATCGAGGCAATGGCTGTGAAGACATAAAGGATAAAAACCAAAAAAATATAATGTCGATTTCGTCCTTTCAGCTTCATGAACACCTCTGATTACATACAATCCGACAAACACTTAAAAACACAGAACAATTAGACCGACTCTTCACATGACCACCTCATCCACATTCAGTCCTATTAGAATAGGCGTATAATCGTATTTTGCGTAACTAACACGACGACTTAGCGACATTACCTTCGTCTTTTAAACCTACTACTTATCAATTCCCTAATCTGTGTGGCCGATGATTATCGAAAGGTTGTGATCGATAAATTGTCTTTAACGAAACAAACCCTGACACAATACTTACAACAAAATTTATCATGGCTGATACGTTGAGGACACTAATAAAAAGGAAGAATCACCATGCTCAATGTTAAAAATATCAATGCAGTGATTATCGCTGGGCTGTTGATCATTGGGGTTATTTTTGTCGATGGGGTCAAGGCTCAATCAAACGCTATTGAGAATAGAAGCATACCCACATCGTTGTCTGACAATGGGTTTAAGGCAAGTCGCTATCAGGAGTCTGCAACTCTCATCAGGGAGACTTACGAATCCCAACTCTATACCCTTTCAGCATTTAAAAAAGGACATTTCGGCTTACGTATGTACCGACAAACCTTAGACGAAAAATATGCTGGGGCTATATGGAGTGACATGGCTAGGGTTGCCAGCCGACTCAACCGATTTTCACAAGAAGTGCACACCGCTGAGCAAATCATTTTGTATTCAGAAAACCGCCTAAAAAGCTATCTTGGGGAAACGGATGAAAGAAGCATTCGTCGTTACAACACGACTCTTCATCACCCTGAATACCTGTATTTAGGTGTCGATTTACTGGGTTCAATGGCCAGAGCAAATGAATATGGCCTCAAGCATCAAGATGATAAAAAACTGCGTGAAGTTTTACGTCGATACGATTTCAATCTCTATGCAACAAACCCTGACATGATAAAAGCATGGGCAGCGCAATTAGCGAATCAAGTCTATTGGTTAAGACAGTTACAAGAACAAGATGTCGTTGAGGAATTTACTACTGCATTTCGCTCTACCTATCCAGATTATGAAGACAAACAACTCACATCACAGCAGTATGGAAATAAGATTTATGGCATGACGCATATCATTTTTGCTGACTCGCAGTATTATCAAAAGCCTGTCAATGAAGTGAGCCACCAGTGGATTTATGATTATTTTCGAGACAATATCGATACCATTTTATTGCGCACCAAAGAAGACATTATAGCCGAAGTGGGTATCGCATTTTTGCTCGCAGGGTTAGAGGACGACCCAGTCGTTGAAAAAACCCGGCAAGCGATTCAAGGGGCCGTGAATAAAGATCGAGGCATGATTCCATCGACAAAAGGAGACTTTGATTTGAGTTATGGCGAACATCGTAATGTTTTAGCCATCATGTTACTCGATTGGCAGGGTCCTCATACGGCCCCCGTCTTTAATCAGCATAAAAACCTATTCAATAATATGCCTTATGGTCTAACGGGAAAATAAACACACCAATCCAAAGCGTTCAAACGAAAAACGCACATACAGGGCTGATACTCATTAATTAATGATTATCAAAATAACGTGATTGCTCTCACATTCAAAATTAGCAAAATCTTAATTTTAATCTACGCTTTAATAGATCGTAGATTTAGGCGAAAAACAATGCCCCAACTGGTTGGACGACATTTAGAAGAAATGGCGAATATGCGCTCATCAAGGCAGCGTAGGATTGTGCTTATTTCTTCTATTATTGTGGGTGTGTTTCTAAGCTACTACGCCTTTGGGCATTTTCTACACCACCGCTACTTCTTTGGCTTTTTTAATCTATCAACGTTGCTGATTATCGTTGCTAATGTTCGTTATTTGCTTAAACATCCGACATCTAACCATTCAGAAATGATCCTCAGTGGTGTGCTACTGTTACAAGCACTGGTGCTTCTTCTCTATGGTGAAGCCATAGAAAACCGAATATTATGGCTGTTTCCAATTATTGCTTCGATTACCTTCATAAACCAGTTTAAAGTCGGTTTGCTTTTCAGTTGCTCGTTTTTTCTGATCGTTTTGTTTTCAGCTCTATCCCCAGGAAATCTTGTCCTGCCGAGTGACTATTCTATTGATACTATATTGTTCAGTCTTTTTGCGGTTTTGGTGATCTGTAATACGTCGTCTTATTACTATGCTAAAGCGGTTAACTATATTCAGAGCTTATATAAAGAAGGAATCGAAGGCTTAGCTTACATGGACCAACTCACAGGGCTGGCCAATCGATGGAGCTTTGAAAACTGGGCGGTTGACAAACTAAAAGCGGAACCGGCTAAAGGGAGCATCACCGCACTTATCTTTATTGATATAGATAACTTTAAAAGTATTAATGATAATTATGGGCACGATGTCGGTGACCGTGTTCTACAAAACTTTGCGAGTCGTTTAAAAAACAATATACGAACGAAAGATCGCCGTACCAATAAAAACGATTACTCCATCGCGCGTTTTGCCGGAGATGAGTTTGTTATTCTTCTCTATGATGTGAAATCACGTAACGATCTAGATGGGATACTCGACAGGATCTGTAATATATTCTCAGACAAGTATAAAACTGAGCAACGAATCAACTCTTTAACCGTCAGTGTGGGGGCCGCTATTTATCCATCCGATGCACCTAATCTATCAGAGCTCACTCGCTGCGCCGATAAAGCAATGTACACCGCGAAGTACCGAGGTAAAAACCAATATTGTTATTACCACGATGAACCTACCGAAAAAAGCATAGAAGGTCATGATCAAGACAATGTAACTCCGCTGAAACAAGTAAAGTCATTATCGCCTTAGCTTAACCCGCCATATACATGGCCCACAAACTCACTAAAGCCGCTACAATCAACCAAATAACATAACGTGCTGTATTTGGGCTATCTTTCCGTGGTTTGATCACTGTTTTTGTCGCAGCAGAACGAGCCGCAGAGATGACACTCTGGTGCTTTCTTTCATATTCTCTTCGTTGCTGAGCTTTGTTCGCTATGTCCGTAAATCGCTGTCTTTGCTCTGTCGTTAGTTCTTTACTTGGATCGTAGCGCTGAGATTCATTTTGCTTTGGTACTACCGCCATGAACACCTCCTATGCCGACTTGGTCATCTATATAGTGTAGTAAATACTATATAAATCAGCGAAATTTTTGGATTCTCTACCTGCAATTCTGCTCTGTTTTTTGTAACAGAAAAACAATGCTCAATTGAACATTGCCAGCGATGCATATATTAAGCCGTGAGCAATAAACATAAATGATGACCTTTGATAATCTGAGTCTTTCCAAAATATATCAAAAGGCCATCATGAAGTACTTAAACTAACTTGCCACCTGTTTTCAAACGTATCTACTGGTTATGAACGTATCTACTCTTTACGTTCATACATTGAGATTATAGGTACTCACAGAGATACGCTGTTGGAGTTGCAACTTTAACATCAAACGAGGAGTTACCCTCTACGTCAAATGCTTCCCCTTCCTGAAAGGTAACCCAATCAACATCATCGCGACGCTTAATGGTTAGCGCCCCTTTAACTACCGTCATTTTTTCAGCCGAACTCGTACCAAATGTGTATTCCCCTTCAGCCATTACCCCAACACTGCTTTCCGCGCTTTGCTGAGAAAAACCTAGAGACTTTACGCCACCGTCAAAATACTCGTTTACTTTGATCATTCATTCTTCCTTGCTAAATACCGCTCCCTTTAAGAACCCTATGTCCTTAACGGCTAGCCTTATGTTTTAACCAATTATGGTATTGATCTCAAGACAGAATTTTATTTTGATACTTTTTATAAACCGTGCCGAACGACTCAGAACATGTCTCTAAGCTAAGAAATCCAGAAAAATGACGTCTTTCGCTCTATCCTTTAAGTAGAGCATTTGGGCTAGAGATCATATTTTTTCATCTATTGTTTGATTGAATAGTAGATATAGGACAACCTGACTTTTCATCGTCATTTTTAATGTGAGTACATAGCATGGCTACAGTCAGGGGGAAGCCAACACGCAAGGCGACGCCAAAAAGGAAACGTAAACCGATGATGACCAAAGAGCAGATAATAAAAAGCGCCATTTTTTCTGTCATAGCGATTCTTTCAGTCTCATTTTCATCATTAATCTATTTCAGTTATCAAAATTTTATTAACCCTGAGCATGTGTACGGTAATTGGATAGAAATTGGCTCGCCAAAATACGATACCGATATACTGTTACTTTCTGATTCCGGTGTGTATCGGAACAAGCGATTAATCACAACTAGGTTCGATTTCAACGGCGAAAAAATAGAAATAGAAACAGGAAAGGGAATGTTTATTTATGAATTAGCAGGGACACCAAATTCGCCCCAGTTGAAACGCATTTATCCTAACAGTCCAACAAAGCGATTTATTAAAGAGGGTTACGAAGACACTGTATCAAACGAAAGTGGTGGTGGAAAAAATCGTCGAGCCGCTTTATCTGAACATTTTAGCCAACCGTAATTCTGCTCTTTGCAAACATCTTTCCTTAGCAAACACATTCATATCCTAACCCATTTTAATATCAAGAGTTAGTAGGGTGTTTAATGCAGAAGAATCCCTTTATAATCATCACAGACACTGACTAACAAAGATCATAGCAATGGATGCATTCCTTCAACAGATCCACAATTTTGTTCTCTCATTACCCCAAACCGAGGGGAGCAGTATTTATTTCATTACAGCGGTAAGTCTATTTGCTTGGATCACATGGCGTATTCTATTTACTCGTCTAGAAACACTGACAGAAAAAACATCATTCCAATGGGATAACCTAACCTTAGATGCGCTAAAAACCCCGATTAGTACGCTCATCTGGTGTTGGCCTGCCACGATTTCCTTAGGCGTATTTCTACAAGGCCATTTCTCAAGCGACCTAAACTGGCTAAATACATTGAAGCTGATTTTGGTGATCAGCGTATTCGTTTGGATAACGCTGAGACTCATACACAATGTTGAAGAGTATGTCCTAAGTAAAAAAAATCGGGATGAAACGACCGTTCAAGCGCTAGCCAAAGTGGCTCGGCTGTTTTTTGTTACCATTGGTTTATTGACGACAATGCAAGCATTCGGGCTCAGCCTTTCTGGTCTGCTTACATTTGGTGGTGTTGGCGGTTTAATCGTTGGTTTCGCAGCTAAAGATTTATTGTCAAACTTTTTTGGTGGGATGATGATCTACTTTGATCGCCCATTTAAAGTGGGAGACTGGATTCGTTCACCAGATCGAGAGATCGAAGGTACGGTTGAACGAATTGGTTGGAGAATGACCATTATTCGAACATTTGATAAACGACCGCTGTATGTCCCAAATTCGGTATTCAGTAGTATTGTTGTAGAGAACCCTTCAAGAATGCAAAATAGACGCATTAAAGAAGATATTGGGATTCGTTATAACGACAGCAGTAAAGTCGCATTGATTGTGTCTGACATAAAAACCATGCTCAAGACTCACCCAGATATCGACAGTAAACAAACTTTGATCGTCAATTTCAACGCGTTTGGGCCTTCGTCTCTTGTTCTTATGGTCTACACCTTCACGAAAACCGTAAACTGGATTCGATTTCATGAGGTAAAACAAGATGTGCTACTGAAGATTCTAGCGATTATTCACAAGCACGATGCCGATATCGCCTTCCCAACTCAGACTCTGAATATCAACCCTCTGGATGTCAACCTGAAGGAACGGCCCGAAACCACCCAGTTAACCCAACCAGAAGCTCACCTTTAAATCAAAAAAATAGCTGTATTCTAGGGTGAATACAGCTATCACTGACAAGCAAAATATAGTGAGCAATTCTTGGTTATTCGTTCCTGATGACTCTCGCTCTCACAAGCCATTAATTACCAGCTGGCTTTCTCAGTTCACATTGCTGCTTAACGTGAACTTTTTGCTCATTAGTCATTGAACTCCAATCGAGGATTTCCTGCAAAGCTCGGTAACAACCTAAACAAACGTCCTTATCATTCAAACAACAGTGACGAGTGCAAGGTGACTCTATTTCTACACGTTTTTTTGATTGCTTGGTTGAATAGTGGTTTGGATCCATACCGTCTGAACCTTAGTTTTATTAAGCGAAGCTGTTACTACTCTTGAAATTCAGCGGTATCAGTCGGGCGCAGTTGACGCTGTACACCCATAAGGAAATTACGAAGGATTTGGTCTTTACACTCTCGATAATGCTTATTTTCAGGCTTACGGAAGAATGAGCTCAGTTCGTGTTTGCTGAGTCTAAAATCAACAAGCTGTAAAATATCTAAAATGTCTTCTGCTTTTAAGTTCAATGCGATACGTAATTTTTGGAACACCATATTATTGTTCAAATTACTTTCTGGCTTTGGTTGCTCGCCTTCTCGCTTACCACGTTTTAAATTAATCAAGCCATTCAAGAATGAAGAAAAGTCTGTATTTTCTAGTTTGATAAAAGACTCATCTTCTTCTTTTTTCAACCAACCCGCGACTTGCTCTTCAGTGACTTCTAAATCAGCAAGAGAAAAGATCTCAACCATTGTGGTGTTTTTAAAATCAAAGGTATAACGGATGCGACGTAAAATATCATTATTGGTCAAAATAGTTCCTAGTCTTAGGTAAGCCCAGCACAATCAACACGATTACTGGAAGAGCGGCGATTTTAGCAGAGTTAGCTCGATCTGCCCTACACATTATTATACGCCTCATTCTATTGTTTAGAAGAAAGCAGCTCCTCTCTTTCATCGCGGCATTCATACGAACCCATTTCAAATTCTCTGCAAATCAAAGGTCGGTTCTCGTAAATCGTGCACATTAATGTTTCTCGATCGACCGCAGAACACCAACCATCATCAAGGCGCAGCATGGTTTCTCCCCCCCATTTATCATAGGCAATATGGTGCTCTGGGACACCCGTATCGGTAAGAATCACCACTTCAAGACGGCAGCAACACGCTTCACAATTGGAGCACAATATTTCTGGTTCTGGCGTTATATCTTTAATCGCTATCGTCATCGGTTTCTCGATCTTAACTACTGTACTATCAAGGCTGCATAGTACTTGATATTGAACACTTAATCGAAGTTCATTTTTCTAGTGATATTGCTTGTTAATGATAATGATATTGCGTGCTCGTGTTATTGATTAAACGATTGGATTTCATTTGATGTTAAATAGCGCCACGCCCCGCGATCAACATCGAGTTGAATCTTGCCAATTCGCTCACGGTGCAGCGAAACAACTCTATTGCCCACCGCAGAAAACATTCGCTTAACCTGGTGAAACTTCCCTTCTGTGATGGTCAATAACACTTCTTTTTCGTTTATTTCTTCTAAAACAGCGGGTTGCGTTAGATTTTGTTCACCTTGTAGTTGAATACCCGACAAAAATCTCTCTGCAACATCATCGCCTATCGGTTTCGATAAGCCAACACGGTACACTTTTTGGCATAACTTAGTCGGCACCGTGATATTAAATGACCAATGTCCGTCATCTGTGATCAACACTAAACCTGTTGTATCAGCATCAAGCCGACCAGCAATGTGGAGTTCAGATTTATTGTCTACATCAAGGTAATTGAATAGCGACGGATACACTTCATCGATATTAGAGCAAATAGTACCGGCCGGTTTGTGCATTAGAATATAGCGAAATGGGCGTGGTTTTAGCATACATCCATTCAAGGTAACAATATTGTTAGCATGAACTTGAGCCGCCTCATTAATTGATACACTGCCATTAATCATGACCTCGCCACGTTTAATACACGCAGCGGCTTGCTCTTTGACTAATAGGGTACTTTTACACACAAATTTATCCAGACGCATGTTTGCACTCCGCTAGGTCTATTTGACGGTTTATCGTGTTTACTTGAGCTAATACTAATCGAACTAAATCGTACCAATCACAGTAAGTAAGTGATCAGAAATAGCGCAAGAAAAAGGCTTGAGAACAAGGAGGAATTTTTT
>NZ_JBNGCJ010000450.1:0-3082 GCF_049974785.1 Vibrio genomosp. F10 str. 9ZD137 | reverse complement strand
GTCACGGCCATTAACGAAATGGGTGCCACAATCAACGAAATTGCATCTAACGCCGCGACCGCTGCAGAAACGGCAAACGAAGCATCAGACAACACCAGAGTTGGCCAAACTGTGGTTTCTAAAGCCAAAGAAGTCATTTCTCGCTTGGCGGATGATGTTGAATCGACGAGTCAAGTCGTCACGCAACTTGCTACCACAACCAAAGACATTGGCTCGATTCTAGATGTCATTCGTGATATTTCTGAACAAACCAATTTGTTAGCATTAAACGCAGCGATAGAAGCAGCGCGCGCTGGCGAGCAAGGACGTGGTTTTGCGGTCGTTGCCGATGAGGTTCGTAACCTTGCCAGTCGCACTGCGGCGTCAACAGAAGAAATTCAAAAAATGATTAATCAACTTCAAAACGATGCTAAAGACGCAGTGAGTGCGATGGAAGCAGGCCAAGCGGTGACGTTTGAAGGGGTTGAATCGACCGATGAAGCCGTGAAAGTACTGCTGAGTATTTCGGAACGTATCATGGACATTTCTGATCGGAATACCCAGGTTGCAACGGCTACAGAAGAACAGTCAACGGTGGTCGACACGATTAATCAAAATATTGAAGAGATCAACACGATTAACGAAGTGACAACGGGCACCGCGGAAGAACTGGCTTCAGCAAGCCAAGAACTTCGCCAGCTGTCAGAGCGTCTTGATAACATGGTTGGCCGTTTTAAGTTGTAACGTAACAATCAGCGTAACTATTAATAGATAACCTCAATTCACGGTGGCCAACTCTTGGCCACCGTTTTTTAAATCATGATTTAAATCGCCATTCAAGCCGATATTCAACGCTTAACAACCCAGCGAACAAATTCTTCTTGTCGTCATGTACTGAGAATATGAACACGAAAAGCCCAGCGGAAAACGCAACTTAGTACTTCCATTCCATGCCGAGCATAATTCTATGGTTGTCTCTAGAGTCCGACACACTGCGCTCATACGTTGAATAATTGTATTCAACACCCACCATTAAATCAGGTTGAATATTCCACAGCAAATTAGCCATAACATATTGGCTAGACGTTAATGTGTCCTGCTCCTGTTCGTCTTGCCAATCCAAAGCATCGCTCTCAACCGAGCCATACGCAAATACAGATTTAAGGTCTTGCTTCCAATGTCTTGTGTATGACGCCATCAAGCTATTTGTTTCTCGAACATCGAGCGTCTGTTCATCTTCATTCCAAGTTGCGCCTGTTCCCGATAAGCCTAATAGATATCTGTCTGTTCCCTGCCCTGTATACAGCAATAATGTCACCGTATCATTAGGGGTGATGTTCCATCCTCCGGATAACTGAACACCGTAACCCAACTCTGTATATTCATGCTCATTGGAAGACAGACGTATCTGACTCAGCGCAGCCGTTGCTCTTACCCAGCCATGCTGGTCGTCTAATTCAAGGCCTGCCACTAAATCGGGCAATGACCCACTGGTGTCAATGGTATCCCCTGATGGGTTTTGAATATCCGAATTGGTACCGCTTTCTAATGCGACATCATAGCGAAATAATCCGATATCTTGTGACCAACGGAGCATAGGTTGACGTTTAAATACCACACCGCTCAATGTTGGTTCGGCCAGAGACAGAGGATAGTTGCGCATATCCATAAAGGTCGACCAAGTTTGCCCAGCTAACAGATCGCCGGCCTCAGTATGGTAGGTTAAATAAGCTTCTCTTAATCGTGGTGACATACCACCGTCATTGTTGGCGTTAAAGTCCATGACCAATTTAGAGTCGATGGAGGTGCCATTATCGAAATCCTTTAGCGCTCCAAATCTAAATTGAGATAATGAAGCATCCACTTTTGTATCGCTATGGTTGCTCTTACCAAATAGGCTATTGCTGGGGATATTCACCCCGACTCCAGCGGTATCATTATCATGAATCATGATCGCTTTAATTGTACCACCAAAATCATAGGTGGTTTCAGATGCGAAACTGGCTGCGCTCATTAGTGCTGCACTAATAACTATTGCTGTGTATTTCATTTTCATAAGGATTAGAAAGTAATAGTGATCACTCAAGCAATCGACATTACAAATTGCGTGGTGAGTATTTCAAATGAAAAAGTGCCCACTCTTAAACACAGGAGTATTTACATAAAGAGCAGGCACTTAAATTGAAGACTACCGAAGGGATTGAGCGTCTCAATTCTTCGGTAGGACGAGCAGTTAAACGAATCAGTTACCTGCTAAGGCTTTTGCAGCCGAACGCATCAGTGCAGGTGCTTTGTTTTCACCATAGCCTGAGTGGTATGGGTTGTTAGAGAAAACAATACCCACAAAATCTCGGTCTGGGTCGATGTAAATAAACTGGCCTAGATTGCCGCTTTTCGCCATCGCACCATCGTCAAAGATGTAATCGAATTGGTATGAGTTATACGATGCTTTCTCGTTGAAAGCGTGCACAGTGCTGTCTTCTTTTGTGGTACCTGCAAACGCTTTTGGATCGCCATTATTATGGATACGATCAATGATCGCCTGTGAAATGACTGGCTCATCGGCAACCGCACCCCAGCTTGGTGTGAACAAGGTTCCCCAACGCGCCATATCTTCCAATGTGGTAGACACAAGCCCTACCGCGATTGCCATTCCATCTGGAGTTTGGTTAATCAACATTGGTTGGCGAGCGTTTACTTTAGACCAAACTCTGTCTTCAAACACTTTTGCCCAAGTTGTACCTTCGATGTTCTCTATCATTTGAGTCAATACGATGGTGTTCATTGAAGCGTAACGGAACTGTTGGCCCGCCTCTTCACCTTCAATTTTCTTGGTATCAAGTGCCACATCGACCCAGCTTTCTTGCTCTCCTGTTGCATAGCGTGGAGAACCAAATGCCGAAGCAAAGAAGCGCACTACCGCTGAATCTGGGTTCATGATCGACGCACCAGTTTCTTCGTTATCGAGACCTGTTGCGTGGTTTAATGTATTGAGTACCGATACGTTGTCCCATACCGAACCTTTCAATTCTGGAACATAGTCTGTGATCATTTTGTTATGGTCGATTTTGCCTTCTTCAGCCAGCATAGATCGGAAGAGCGG
>NZ_JBNGCJ010000449.1:0-4592 GCF_049974785.1 Vibrio genomosp. F10 str. 9ZD137 | reverse complement strand
GAGCTGATTGGCTCTGATGGAGCGGATAGCTTCGATACCCGTGACTTTTATGGTGTGTCAGAATCCAACGCATTGAAGCTGCTTGATGGCTGGGAAGACCTCACCGAACACACCTTCCGATTTACCCTTGATGATGGCAGTACCGTATTAGAGGTAGATGTGGAATCCGCCTCCACGCTAGAGGAATTACTGGCGTTAATCAATCAGGCTGACGATCGTGAAACGGGAGCAATGCAGGCAACGTTCAATCAAAAAACCGCCAGTCTTTCTATCTCTGGGATTGATTCTTTTGGTGTTGCGGAGACCGACGACTCAATATTGGCTGTATTAGGCCTAAATGGTGCTACTGTATCCAGTTCTGTTGCTACAGGTATGAGCTTGTCTCTACTCGCCTCTCTTCAACTTACGTCTCAAAAAGGGAATGCAGGCTCAGACACCTATATGGGTTCAAAAGGTATCGATACATTCATTATTGATGGCGAGGATGTTTCGGTCACGGCGGGTTTAGGCGCGGACACTGTTATTGCTGAGACTACGGCAACTCATACTGAAATTTCCCTATCTGATTCAGGTGATCCAAGTGATTCAACGATTACCTGGAAAGGCGATTCGCAGACTGATCAATCTGTCACCATGACTGACGTAGAAATCGCAGAAATAAAAGCGTTTGCAGGTGCAACAAAGCTGGATGCAACCAACGCATCCATTGATGTGATTTTAGACGCAGTACAAACTAACGCAGAATTGCTCGGTGGCACTGGAAACAATGAATTCCGACTTGATGTGTCCCAAAGAGCAGACGCGGTTGCTGACAGTGTATCGATTACATTACAAGATACCGCAACCTTGAATGATGTTGTGTTTTACGGTGGATCGAATTCGTTCGATATCACGGATTTTGATTGGGCTGATATTACAGGCTCAGCCTTTACCTTTGTGACGGAGTCGTCAGGTCATTTGACAATCGACAGTGATGTTACCCTTCAAGGGCAATCTATAGAGTTCCGAGCGGACAACAATACGGTGACGGTGAACGCCAGTATTACCACTGATGATTTAAGCTTATCAGCAGGCAATATAGACATTCTAGCCAAAAACATTGTCGTCAGTGACGGTGTAACCATTTCAGCGAAAGGCAACGCATTAAGCGAAAGTGGTGATATATCCCTTTTCGCTTTCGATGCACAGAATACGATCAAAGGTTTGGGCTTTTACAATTATGATGACGTTGGCGCGAGTATTACGATCGGCGCTGCAACGATATCAGGAAGAGACATCAATTTACAGGCACAGGTAGAAACCAATCCCGACAGCCCAGTTAACTACGGTGGTAAGGCGATTGACACCGATGTGCCAAGTATCGACGACTTTAAAGATGAATTGGAAAACATCAGCCTTTTCTTCGGCTACTCTCGTTCTGAGATAGACACCAGAATTTCGATCGATGAGTCTGCAATTATTAAAGGGGATGATGTTGTTATAGAGTCTCGTTCGATAGCTCGAGTGACCTCGGAGCCATTGGCATTCTTGCTTTCTGTTGCTGTTGGTAGCATCAAATCATCGTCTATCGTTGATATGGATGGCACGATTTTGGCGCAAGGGGACGTGGTTATCTCCTCCAATACTGAAAACTATCTTAAAGTAAATGCAGATCAAGTATTTGGTTTTAAAGGATTATCTGCAAGTGTTGCAGTGGGTCTGTTAGATTCCGATTCAAATGTGACCGTTTCAGAAACCGCGACCATTGTTTCCCAAGGAAACTTAGATTTAAATGCTTCTACCGCCGATTTTACCTATGTAGGGGCAATCAGTGACGCCGGGTCAAAAGGTAAACTAGCTGCGAGTGTAGCGGTGCACATTGAGAACGGTGAGACTAATGCCACTCTTGCTGGCGATATATTCGTTGTAGGGGACATTAATGTTAATGCGGAGCATAAGCAGGGGCGTGTTGATGGTGATTGGGGTACGTTGGCCGAAGCAACGGTGAAACGTGTCCCGAGTACTGTAGATAATGTTAAAGATAAGTTTAAACAGAAAGGTTCAGGAAAACTATCGTCGAATGGGTTAAGTTGGCTCGGTGGAAAATTAAAACCCGGTGATCGTCTTCAACCGACAAAATTTACCGCGGGTATCGCTTTTGTCTATTCTGAAGATACTAACAGAACCAACTCATACCTTGGCATAGATGGGGAGACCAGTGATATCCAAGTGGGCGGCTCGTTAGAGCAAACAGCCTCTGTCGATAGCCGATTACTCACCAGTGTTTCATCAACATCGAGCTCAGTTTCTCAAACCTCTCAGCTTAGTGGTTCTACAGGAACAAAGAGTGAGTTTAGCCAGGTACCATTTGGCGGTGCTGTCTCTGTATCCATCGCGGATCTAGATAACGATGCTAATGCGTTGATGTTGGGTGATACCAAGTTAGATGTGCTTGATAAGATTACTTTAGATGCAAAAAGTGAAAACCTGACAGGATTGATTAGCCAAGATACCACCTTTAAATACGTCAAACCCTCAACCATTACCAATAGTCAAATTGATACTGATTACTCAATAGTAACCGGAGACCTAATTTCATTCGATTATGGTGATTATGATTGGCAACAGTTGGAAGCACAGCAGCCCGAAATCAGTATTCTTGGGGCGGTTTATAAGTTCCTTGGGGATGACTCGCAACCAATACGGTTTGCAAGTGAGGACTTCAGCGACACGCTACGCTGGGAATTACTAGGCGATCAGGTAAGCAGCTTACCAAACCAATTGTTAGGGGGTGAATCTGAACTTTATCTGACTGATAACAGTATTAAATCAGAAGCTGCCGGAGCGAAAGTATCGATTGGATTGAACTTTGGTTATCTTGATTCCAACCAAAATGCCGATGCAAAAATCGGTGGATCCGTTGAAGTGAACCAACGCGAAGCATTGGAGAACATCTTTGCGTCTGGTGAAGCGCAGCAGTTTGTTAGCGCATTGTTGCCAGACATCAGTATGGGTGTTCGTGGCATAGATGTGACTTCAGCTGCGACCAACAAGTCGGTTGATTATGTAGGTATGCTCACCGATACCTCTTCTCAAATTCCAATATTGAAGCAAATCTATGCGAAAAGTGGTTCTTCGCAAAGTTTAAATGGGTCCGGTGCGAGTGTTTACATTAATAACGTTACGTTAAACAGTGATGCGATTATTGAAGACGGCGCAAAAGTGTATGCCGATGATCTCAACATTGAATCAAACGCCGCAGCATTTGCCATTAACCTTGGATATTCCGCAGGCTATGGTACTGGAACATTAGGCATGTCAGGCCTATTCATGGGCAATTTTGTTGAGAGTAACTCAACGGCTCGTGTCGATTCAGGCGTTGATCTTGATGTTGGGACACGGGTTAATAATCCAGGTGGTATAGAAAGGTTAAGTGTTACGGCGGACAATCGTGTTGACATTATTACGGTTGCAGGCGGTGGTGCTTCAGGTGGCTCTATTGGTGTTGGTGCGTCAGCCATCGTCAATGAAATTACCAAGGTCACTAAAGCACAGATTGGTCATGAAGGCTCAAGCCGTCGTGGTGATATTAACGTGAATGGTGATGTTAAAGTCGCTGCTAACTCTGATGGTTTTGTCTTCGGCACTGCCATGAGTGCGGCATGGGCAACCGGTAAAGTCGCTCCCTCTGGTGGCGAAGCCCCAAAAACCGCAAACAGTGATTACGGTATTTCTATTTCTGGTGCCTTTATTTTTAACACGGCTGATTACACCACTTCCGCAACCATTAGCAACCTTAATAGCTTAAATGCCGATGCTCTCAACCTCAATGCGACCGAAAGCTCTTGGGTACTTGCTTTCCCAATTGCCTATGCAAGTTCAGAGGCGAATTCGTTTGCTTTAGCAGCCGCAGGGATTGGCCTTAGAAATGATGTTGATCTCGATATTGAAGCGGGCATCAAAGGGATTAATACATTAACGCTTGATAGCTTATCTATCAACGCGATTAATGATAGTACGGTGGTGACAGCATCGATTTCGGCGGCATTATCTGGCATTGCCGAGACATCGACGGGTTCGAGTAGCAGTATTGCGATAACAGGTAACGTCTCAATTAATAATGTGACTAATGATATTGACGCCTATTTATCTGACATTACCACTGCAAACATTAACAGCCAAAATGACTATGGGTATGCCGCCGATATTGCCGCAAAAGACACGTCAGATATCTATGCGGTAGCACTTGGTGTGGCTTATGCTGGAAATGGGTCTGTTGGCGTGACCTACGCAGAAAATAATATAGTCAGTGATATTGACGCATTGATCAGTAATGTCGATCTTAAAGTTGCAGATGGAAAAGTACGACACCAAGCGATAAGTGAAGCCGACATACTTTCAGTGGCACTGGGCGCAGCGGTAAGTAAAGACACCTCACCGGATTTTGATACTAAAGTTGGCGTTGCAGTTGCGGCAGCAGTCAGTTTCAACTCGGTGCGCATGAATACGCGTTCTAAAATTCTAAATAGCACAATCACGCTTCCTTCTAAGGACAATGATAACGCTCATCTTGATGTAAAAGCGCACAATGAAACCGAGATCGGAAGAGCGGT
>NZ_JBNGCJ010000448.1:0-6495 GCF_049974785.1 Vibrio genomosp. F10 str. 9ZD137 | reverse complement strand
GGTTCAGCTACGGCTATCGTTGAAATCTTCCCTGAGCTTAAGGGCAAAATTAACGGCCATGCCGTGCGTGTTCCACTGGCGAATGCATCACTGACGGATATTGTGTTTGATGTGAAGCGTGATACTACGGCGGAAGAAGTGAACGCGTTACTCAAAGAAGCGTCACAAGGAGAGCTTCAGGGCATTCTTGGTTTTGAAGATCGTCCATTAGTATCGATTGATTATCGAGGCGATCAACGTTCAACGATTGTTGATGCTCAATCAACCATGGTTGTGGGTACCCGTATGGTGAAAATCTACGCTTGGTATGACAATGAGATGGGCTACGCAACGCGCACCGCTGAGCTTGTTCGTACTGTTGGTCTAGCATAAGGAATAAATATAATGACAATTTCTCAAGTACACCCCACATGGCAGCTTGATCTAGAAATAGGTGCGTTAGTGCTTACTCCGTGTCCTGGCACAAAAGAAGCCGATCTAGATACCTCTTTAGCGCAACTGAAAGCACAAGGCGTAGAAGCAATTGTGACGGCTTTAGACAGCGCAGAACTAGCCAGTAAAAACGTGTCTGAGCTAGGCGAGAAAGCGCAAGCATTAGGTATGCACTGGTTTCAGATCGAGATTGAAGATGATTGTGCTCCGGGGGCTGATTTTGCGGCGAAATGGCAAGCGGTCAGTCCTGCGTTACATAAAGTGGTTGATGGCGGTGGTAAGGTAGCAATGCATTGTATGGGCGGCTCTGGTCGTACAGGTTTGCTAGCTGGACATTTACTGCTCGAGAAAAATTGGGTTCTGAGCAAGATTGTTCAAGAAGTACAGGCGCTTCGTCCTGGTGCATTCACTAAACCCATTCAAATTGAATACATTCATGCTGTAGCGGCTCAGTAAGCTCGTTTATATACACTGAGTGCACAGGTTTAAGGGCTTTTGAGACATGATGATCCAAAAGCCCTTTTTATCACGTGATGGTTTACCTTATGAGAAGCTCGTATGTTTTCAAATTTAAGCAAAAGTGTTCGCCAATATATGTTGGTGACCTTTAACTACTGGAACTTCACCATTACCGATGGTGCGCTGCGTATGCTGGTGGTTCTGTATTTTTATGACCTTGGGTATAGCTCGTTAGAGATCGCTTCACTGTTTCTTTTTTATGAATTCTTTGGTGTGGTGACCAACTTAATTGGCGGATGGCTTGGGGCTCGCCTTGGTTTGAATAAGACCATGAATATTGGGTTGGGGATGCAGGTGATAGCACTGGGGATGCTGGCGGTACCTAGTGCCATGTTAACGATTCCTTGGGTGATGGCCGCACAGGCACTGTCTGGTATAGCCAAAGATCTCAACAAAATGAGTGCGAAAAGCTCAATCAAAACGCTGGTGCCAGACAAGCAGCAAGGGGCATTGTATCAATGGATTGCGGTTCTGACGGGCTCTAAGAATGCGCTCAAGGGAGCCGGCTTCTTTATCGGCGGTCTCTTGCTTTCAACCATAGGTTTTCAATATGCGGTGCTGGTGATGGCAGCTGTGCTTACGTTAGTGTTCATTAGCAGTGTGGTGAGTTTAGACGCGGATATGGGCAAAGCGAAAACTAAGCCTAAGTTTAATCAGATTTTTTCTAAGTCTGAGTCCATTAATATCCTCTCAGCAGCGCGCATGTTCTTGTTTGGGGCTCGTGATGTATGGTTTGTGATTGCTTTACCCATTTATCTTGGAAGCGTGTTTGGTTGGGATCACGCATGGGTGGGCGGTTTTCTCGCGACTTGGACCATTGCTTATGGGGTTGTTCAAAGTATCGCACCGAGAATAACCGGTAAGGCTCAAGGTCAAGTTCCCGATGGTCACGCAGCGTTTCTCTGGGCCTTGGCATTGACCGCGGTTACCGCAGGTATTGCCTATGCTGTACAAGTGGGGTGGCAGCCAGAGCTTGTTATTATTGGCGGATTGATGGTGTTCGGCGCTATTTTTGCTGTTAACTCATCACTTCATTCGTATCTGATTGTGAGTTATGCCAAAGGCGATGGCGTGTCACTGGATGTGGGTTTTTATTATATGGCCAATGCGATGGGGCGTTTGATCGGTACGATTCTATCTGGTTGGGTATTTCAAATGGGGGGCCTTGCAGCCTGCTTATGGGTTTCTTTTGCGTTTTTGTTATTGACGACATTCATCTCGATAAAACTGCCAAGGCTAAACCAAGTGGCAGCATAAATTAGCCAGAATCTGGACTCAATGGAACAACATGTTTTAACCAAAATCTGACCAGGATGTTACATCATCGGATTTTTTGCTGCTATATTCGATCTGTTCATGATGGGAGCTAGGAGTGTTTGGTGAGAGAGCGTGTTCAATTTTTTGATTTATTACGCTGCGTTGCTGCGGTTGCTGTTATTGCGATTCATGTACTTGCGCCTTATCGCCATGAGTTAGGCTCCATTCCTTTTGACCAATGGCTAACGGCGGTGAGTATCAATGGGGTATCGCGCTGGGCCGTCCCTGTCTTTATCTTGATATCAGGCGCCCTGATGCTTAGTGATCAGCGACCGTTCGACGCCAAATACTATGTCAAACGTCGACTCGGTAAGGTGTTATTGCCTTTTATTATTTGGTCTTTGTTCTATGCGTATTTATCAGGCTGGACTCTCGCGGGATATGATATCGGGGTAACTAAACAGGTACTGTCTGACAGCCTAACGCACTCCACGTACTATCATTTAGGCTTTTTCTACTACTTCATTCCGCTCTATTTTGTGATTCCGTTGCTGCAAATATTTGTGCGTCGAACAACGGATGAAGCGGTCTATACGTTGGTGGCGGTTTGGTTGTTCACGACGGTACTTTACTTGTTCAAGGTAGATGGGCCATGGAGTAATCAGTTTTGGTTGTACTCTGGTTACTTACCATTAGGGTATGTGCTATTTAAGAAAGTACCGCTTAATAAAACCAGTGTTGGGATCTTTACCGGTCTTGGTGTAATCGCACTCGTTGCTACAGTGGTATCGGTCGTGAATTTAAGTGTGACGGCAGACGCCTATACTGTGGGCCGTTGGCTATCCTATAAAACACTTAACGTTATATTGGCCGCGAGTATGGTATTTATGCTGTGCCGTTATTTTGGAGAGAGTTTATCAGAGAAAACGCGCAAGGTTGTTGGTGTGATTAGTCAAAATAGTTTGGGGATCTATATCCTACACCCGATTTTTCTGTGGCCGATGAAAGAGTTTGGTTGGTATCAGGGACACCCTGCATGGGTTATCCCAGTATGGATTGTGGTCAGTGGTGCAGGGGCGTTGTTATTGAGTGTCTTGTTTTCTCATTCAGCAAAGACACGTTGGTTGCTGCCATAGTCACCAAATAAGCGATACCTTATAAAGCTAGCGTTTCATCGCGAAGTGAAGAAATTTGTCCCCTTGGTAGGTGAGTGTTCCCTTATCACCAGGGTTTAGTGCATGGTAATAATGGACACCTATTTGAAATTCTCGCTTAGGACCGACAGCTCCGCGCTGTACATAGATCCAAAACTCTTCTTCTTCACCGGGTTGGGCATCAGGAACCTGAATGGTTTGTTTATCTAAAATGGTGACGTTAACCGACTGCTCAGGCGCATTTTCTCCTTGGATGTGCTTTCGATAAAAACCAAGGAAGACCCAAGCTGCGCCTAGCGCTAACAGGGCTACCGCAATAAAAAGTGAAACAGGCATGACGCTCTCCGTAATATTGACAAGTTATTGTAGCCTCGACTGTCACTGAGTTTTCTGTTTGTGATCATGAATCGTGACCGATGTATTAATCTATTCATCAATTAGTTTAGATTAGCTTACTTTCAATGGGTTACAGATCGAGGTTTATCAATTATTTTTGGAAAATACTCGAAAAAGTGATGTGCATATAGAAGAATGGAAGTATGCCTGTCTACAATAATAGCCATGGAGGATTGCAATGTCTGATATTGAAAAAGTCGTTTTACGCACCCGTAAACTCGAAGCATTGCTCCGCGGGCACTATCACGCGGATGGAAAAGGATTGCATCAGTTAATCAGTAGCTGTGAAGAGCGACTTCCTCATGATGTGATTGGAAAACTGAGATATATCGCGACAATTCGCAATAAAATCGTTCATGAAGATGACTATGAGCTAGAAGATAGGCGGTCTTTTCTTTCTACCTGTGATGAATGTGAGCAGGAGCTAACACCGAGAAGCGGACGTTTTATTTGGCGAGTCGCGATTGCTTTAATGATGTTTATCACTTTAATAGCGCTAGGGTTTTACTACGTACATTGGGATGAATTATCGAGACATTTATAATTGAAATGAATCAGTAATGTCGATGGGTAAGTTGAAGTGATTTATCTATGAGCTAAAAAAACAAAAGGGACGCAAATGCGTCCCTTTTGTTTTTTGTGATTTTAGTAATACATCACGGGCAGGGTCATTAAGCCAACTACCACGGCGATCATTACAAGTCCTTGTTTTTGTGAAGAAGTAATCATAACTCTGCTCCTCTGTTTAGATGTTTGATACTGTGCTAATAACAATAGCACTGATTTGGTGGTTTGATCAAGTATTTGTTTGGCTAACCTTCAAAATACTAACTTTACTCTTGGTTAATTGACGTGAAACATAGCTTTAGTTGCCTGGTTTTGTTCTGTTTTTATTTTGAGCTAATCGTATCTATTTTTGTCTTTATTATTTTAACTCATTGTTTTTAATTTAAATTTAATAGTTCACTTAGTGTTCGTTGTTTGTTTTTTTGTTGTTTTGGGTGGTTGGTTGCCTGTGTGGTTTCTATCTTTGTAAAGTTGGGGTAAATTTGTTTTATATGTGGGGGAATTAAAGGTTAATGCTATAACCTCTGTTTAATTGACTATAAAGTCATTTATTTTCCTCGTATAAATGGATTAGCGATCTCCTGGGTTTTCAAGTTGTTGTTTTCCCTTTTATTTAATTTATATCATTGTATTTATTGGGTTTTATAAATATTTCTTGGCTTTATTTTTTATCTAACGTGGCATGTTTTCTATTTTTAAGGATTGGTTTTAGTCTCTTTGTGCTCAAAGTGTCGATAATCGACCATACTGAAAGAACCACTGAATCAGGATAATGGTAGGTAGTGACCGCCGTAAAAACGCGTTACAAAGGAATCACAATCGAGATCCAATTTTTGTCATACACTCCTAGACATCACCTGTTACACGCCTAAACTGGCGGCGTAATAAAAAGAGGTGGTGGTATGTGGAGTTGGATGTCTGTCGCTCTGGCGGGCTTTGTGAGTATTTCAGCAAATGAAAATAGTAAAAATACGCAAGCGATAGCTTTTCGAGCGGTGAGTTTTCTCTTTTTATTGATCATTTTGTTTCAAAAGAACGCGGAATTGACTCCAGTTCAGCTTTGGATCTCTCTTGGGCTTGGCATTTCAATGCTAGGGGATTCCTTGTATCTGCTTAAGCGTTATCACCGAGTCTGCTTTACCTGCTTTTTGGTTGCACAAATATGTTTAAGTAAGTCGTTTTGGGTTCAATTATCGGGTGGCATCGAGTGGTGGTTGCCGGCCTTTTTGTTGGCCAGTGGCTTGTTGGCTTTTTTCCTGTTACTTCCTCAGATTGATCGCTTGATTTTCCCTGTGACACTGATGGGGTTGGTACTTGTTCAATTAGCTTGGGCTGCAGGGGCTGTTTGGCTATTGCAGTCATCAATGTTGAGTTTATTCGGCTTTATTGGTTCTTTAGTCCTTATTCTATCGGCAGGTCTTTTAGCTATTCATGATTATCGACGTCCTATTTTAGGTGGGAGATATGTGGTTTCTGGTGCTTATTTACTTGCGTACTCTCTGATTACCGCTTCTGCTATTGTATAATGCGTCATTCACTTAACGGTTATGTAGGTAGTTCCAATGTCTAACGAAATCCACGCGCATGCTGTGCTTAATATGCTCCGTGAAAATGCAATGACGGAAGAGGCGTTACGAGAAGCGGTTGCTAAGGAATACGGAAATGATGTTACGTTTCGTACTTGTAGTCAGACTGGTTTTGAACTTGATGCGCTGCTGGAATTCTTTCAGCGAAGAGAAAAAGTATGGGTAAAAGATGGCGTATGGTCGCTGAATGCCGAGCGTGTTTGTAGCCACTAATTTTTCGACATTGCATCTACCTATTATTGTTATCTAAATCCGGTTTCTTAAGGGCGTTGAAGTCGTTATACTGCGCCAACTCTTTTTAACCGGATTGCTTGTTATGGAAATTTTATCTGCCGCGACCATGTTGTTTTTGATCATGGATCCATTAGGCAATCTTCCTATCGTTCTCTCTATACTCAAACACTTAGATCCTAAACGACGTCGTAAAGTGTTATTCAGAGAGTTGATGTTTGCTCTCGTGATTTTGATGACCTTCTTATTTGCAGGTCAAAGCATTATGAACTTCTTGCAGGTTGAACCGGAAACGCTCAGCATTTCAGGCGGAATCATATTGTTTATTATCGCCATTAAGATGATATTCCCAA
>NZ_JBNGCJ010000447.1:0-6854 GCF_049974785.1 Vibrio genomosp. F10 str. 9ZD137 | reverse complement strand
GATGGCCGTCGTGATGTGGTTGCCGCAACCGATGCAGCGTTAACCTACTTAACACGATTAAACACTCGTTTTGATGGCGACTGGAATCACGCAATCGCGGCTTACAATAGCGGTGGCGGACGCCTCAACAGTGCTATCCGTAAGAATCGAAACTTGGGAAAATCTACTGACTTCTTCTCATTAGATCTGCCAAAAGAAACCAGCGGTTATGTGCCTAAGCTTCTCGCCCTTGCTGACATCATAGCCAATCAAGAAAAGTATGGTATCGAAATACCCGCCATTTCAAACACCCCGGTTGTTGAACTCGTCAATCCTAACGATCAGCTCGATCTCGCGATTGCGGCCAATTATGCCAACATTTCAGTGAAAGAACTTCAAAGCTTAAACCCAGCGTACAACCAATGGGCAACCGCACCGGATAAACATCAGCAATTGTTGTTACCGGTAAGCTCCGTGGCACAATTTAACCAAAAAGTAGAAGAAAACAGAGGTAAAGGTATGCGTTTGGTCCGCTACCAAGTGCAATCTGGCGACACCCTCAGCGTTCTAGCAAACCAATACAACACCACGACTCGTGTTATACAAACCGCGAATAACTTACCCGGTCATAATATTCGAGTTGGGCAACACTTAATGATTCCAACATCGACTCAAGACGAAAAGGCCTACGCTCTGAGCGCGACAAACCGATTAGCAAAAACCCAATCACGCTCCAGAGGCCAGTATAAATTGACCCATAAGGTACAAAGTGGCGATAGCTTGTGGACGATAGCAAGAGCAAATAAAGTCTCTCATCAATCATTAGCAAAATGGAATGGTATGGGCCCACGCGACACACTTCGTATCGGTCAAGAATTGGTTATCTGGAAAAAGGGATCGGACGGTTCGGTGATTCGTACGGTTTTCTATCAAGTACGTACAGGGGATACCATCAGTGGCATCGCCAATAAATTTAAAGTAAAGAGTAATGATATTGTGAAATGGAATGAACTGAATAAAGGCAAATACCTGCAGCCTGGACAAAAACTAAAATTGTACGTTGATGTAACCAAGGTGAGTGTATGATTTCGTCTAGTAACCCACTTATGATGTTGGTGGATATTTTCCGATCGCCTTCTTCTGCTTTTGTCACGCTGCACAAACATGCGGTATGGGGTTGGCAGCCTTATCTATTTCTTGTATTGAGCCCTTTCTTATTTTGGGGCGCTTACTTTGACCTCGTTAATTTTGACTGGTTATACGCAGAGCTATCGACCCAACTAGCACAAACAAACCCTGCGCAACTTGAGCTTCTAGACGCCAATACCTTAATGGCAGGTGAAATCATTTCAGATGTTCTTGGTCGAACAATGTCCATTATCATGCTCGCGTTATGGTTTAACCTAGCAACAAAAGCCAGCCAACAACCTCAGAGTTTTTGGCGCTGGTTTGCCGCCTGTTCAGTCATTATGTTCCCTGCCATTATTGGTGATTTTGCTAGCTATGTGAGTGTGCTTTTAAAGCATGGACAGGTGATGACATACGCTGCCGATCTCAACAGTCTCAATGGTCTTATCAAGCTACCGCTCACCAATGACTGGTCTCAGTTTGCCAGCGCGGTTCCTTTGCTATTACCCTGGTATATCGTTCTTGGTTATGCGGCAGTGCTAACTTGGACAGAATTTGAGCGTGGGCAAGCTATCGTTATTTCCGCCCTCCCATGGGTTGGGTATTTCTTAGTTTGGGCTATTTATATTGTCGTCAGCTAAAGCGTGAACCGTTGACGGGCGAGCTATAGAGAAAAACTCACTAATAATGGGTTATGGTCAGAAGCATCACTTTGTGGTGCTTCTGCTTTTTTTAAAGTCAAACCTCGATAAAAGACATGATCGAGAACCAAACCATTCAAAAATTGCTTACGATTATCGGGCATAAAAGTCGCCGCTATTAAGCCTAAAGGTCGCAAGTGCTCTGCCAGTTCATTCATTCGCTCATGGCTCCAACTGTTAAAGTCTCCAGCAAAAATAATCGGCCCTTCATGCTGTAGCAACGCTTTCACTAGGGCATTCAATTGTTGCTGATATTCAGCAACCCCATAGGTAAAATTAACCGCATGAATATTCACGACCGCTAACTGCTGACCATCAGACAATGAATATAAAGAAAACAACGCCGATTTAGGCAACCTCAGCCAGGGTTCAACAACCAAGTAAGCACAGACTAAAGCGGGCGAGTCGGCAGCAATAGTGAGGACACCCGATGACACATCAAACGCCTTAAACGCTTCAACTTGATTTCCCTGCCACCCTTTTTCGATTAACCACCCTTTAAAAGAATCGGTCATGATGGCTTCTTGCAATAAAATCAATTGACGAGATTGGGACAGTGACGTCAGTGCTTCATTCCAGTTGGAACGATTTTGCTTGTATATATTCCAGACCAGAACATCTAATTTCCCTTCATTATCAATCGATAGAGTGTTGGATTCTTGATGGCACTGAAGCTTAGGCGGTGAATGGGTATTGAGTGCATTAGTATTAAGTACCGTGACACTGGCCTCTGTTGATACACTGAAGATGAAATAAACAGAAAAAAAACCCAATACGCTCAATACTAATGCTAGGAAAAAGAGATGCGTTCTGTTCATATCGTTCCATCAAGCATATTGATTGCCTTAGGTAGGTGCAAGGAGCTAGGTGATAAGAAGTCAGAGAGAGTAAAAAGAGAAAGGAGAAAGGAGCCCAAAGGCTCCTTAGATGGCCTCTTCGTCTTCTTCGCCCGTACGAATACGTACGACACGTTCCACATCGGTTATGAAGATCTTACCATCGCCTATTTTTCCCGTTTGCGCTGTTTCAATAATAGAATCAACACACTGCTCTGCAACGTCATCCGTCACGACAATCTCAAGCTTTACCTTAGGTAGGAAATCCACCATGTACTCTGCACCACGGTACAGTTCAGTGTGGCCTTTCTGGCGTCCGAAGCCTTTCACTTCAGAAACTGTCATCCCTGTAATACCCACTTCCGCTAATGCTTCTCGTACATCGTCTAATTTAAACGGCTTAATAATGGCTTCAATCTTTTTCATTTTCATCCCTTAAATGTCAATAATCTGCCTATTATTGACTAGCTAAAATCAACAATCAACTGACTGTTAATAATCAACTAACTGAATAGTCACAAATAAAAAGCCCAAGCAAATAGCTTGGGCTCAAATGTTCTGTCGTATTACTTTAAGCTTGAATAATACGCAGCGAGATTGGCGATATCTTCATCACTCAATAGACTTGCCTGTGCTTGCATAACAGCTGCTAGACCACCATTACGCTGCTTATCTTTATACGCTTTCATCGAGCTCACTAAGTACTGCTCATTTTGTCCTTTTAGGTGTGGGTAACCTGGAATCATTGCCATACCATCTGCACCATGACATGCAGCACAAATAGCAGCTTTAGCTTTTCCAGCGGCGACGTCACCAGCCAATGCATGACCACTTAACAAGCCCATACCTAGAATCAATCCAATTGCTACATTTCTCATTGCTTTTCCCTTTTTTATTTTAATACTTCTTTCTTTATAGTTATTTTTGCACAAATTCCAACTTTTTGTCCCAATAAACTTCACAATCGTGCCCTTGGTAGGGTTTGGTTACAAAAAGCCCCATCACAGCGACAACATGGCTGTCATTCATAATGATGGGAGTTCGACGCCTTAACCAGCTTGGCACCTGATACTCTTGAAACAGCTTTTTCAATTTACGGCTATGCCCCCGAGACGAAGGATGCGCCGCTAGCCCCTGCGGGTCAAAAATGACACTCAACGAGCCAATATAGTCACCTCGAATAGAGACCGTCTGGCAAGCATCAACCGAAGTGTCATTCCCTCGCACTGAGTCATGTGGCCTAAGAGTGATCTCCCCTAACCCATCAGGCAGCAACAGAGTGGTATTAGGGCTTAACGGCGCTGTCCATTGACTTACGTCCGAGTGGTCAGCGATAAAATACAATCCATTGTTAAATCGTCTTATCTGGCCATTCAATAGGTTAAGCTGAGGATTCGCGTCACTCTTGGCGCCAATCACTTGCTCAAGAATCGCCTCTAAATGCTGACGACTTGGCATCAAGGAGCCACAACGCTCAAGCCACATCCTCAATAATCGCTTTTGGGCAAGTACCGAATAGGTGGAAAGTGTCGATAAGACCACCTGATTATCATCGCCAACCATTTTTATCAACGCCGGTTGTAAAAGCTCATCAAGCAAGGTTTCTTGTTCAGCACATAAGGCCGCGCTTCTTTGTACCGATTGAGAAAAAGAAGGCCAACGGTCTAGCAAAGGAGGCGTAATACTGTGACGGATAAAGTTTCTATCAAATCGAGTATCTAGGTTGCTTTCGTCTTCAATCCAGTCCAATGACTGCTGATGAGCAAACTGTTCAATTTCTTTTCTACTGGCTGTCAACAATGGACGTAATTGGTAACCTAATTCAAATGGTAAACATTCCGCCATTGAGGATAACCCTTTAGGGCCACTGCCACGCTTGAGAGCCAGTAAAAAGGTTTCAACTTGATCATCTCGATGCTGACCGGTCAACAGTAAATCATCACGGTGTATGTGTTTAGCTAGAGCGGAATAGCGAGCATCACGAGCTAATTTTTCAATGCTTTCACCAGAGTCTTTTTTTAATACCACTTTTTCAACGGCAAGCGGAATGTCTAAGTCTCGACACCAACGATCACATTGACTCACCCATTCATCGGCATTCTCACTCAAACCATGATGAACATGCACTGCCAAACATATTACGTCAGGGTATTCAGTTTTATACAGCATCAATAATTCGAGTAGTACCCGAGAATCGACACCACCACTCAAGGCCAGTACGAGTCGAGAATCTGGCTTTTTATGCTGGGTAATCACTTGGGTAAAAAGTGTATATAGGGGGTTCATTGCAATACTCTGATGACCTTTGACTTAAATATCTTACGTCAAGCCATAACAGCGACCAAACGTCAGATACAAAAAAGAGCTAACCGTGTTAGCTCTTTTGTTCGTTACTAAACCATGATTAGCAGTAGCCATAACTCATTAAGCGCTGGTAACGACGCTCTAACAATGAGTCGTTATCAAACTGCTCTAGTTCTTCTAATTGCTTAATCAATGTTGCTTTGATGTTTTCTGACACTTCCGCATAATTTCTATGCGCACCACCTAAAGGCTCTTCGATAATTTCATCGATCAACTCAAGCTCTTTCAAACGTGGTGCAATTAGGCCCATCGCTTCTGCCGCTTGTGGCGCTTTATCTGAGTCACGCCATAAGATAGAGGCACAGCCTTCAGGAGAGATAACCGAGTATGTCGAATATTGCAGCATGTTAACGTAGTCGCCCACACCGATAGCAAGAGCACCACCAGAACCGCCTTCACCCACAACATTACAAATAACAGGCACTTTTAAGCCAGCCATGACCTTCAAGTTTTTCGCGATGGCTTCAGATTGCCCACGCTCTTCTGCGCCCACACCTGGATAAGCACCAGCGGTATCGATAAAGGTTATAATTGGCATCTTAAAGCGCTCTGCCATTTCCATAAGACGTAACGCCTTGCGGTAACCTTCCGGCTTAGGCATACCAAAATTACGTATGACTTTTTCTTTTGTTTCACGGCCTTTCTGGTGACCGATGATCATAACAGGACGACCTTCTAGGCGGGCAATACCCCCTACGATCGCTTTGTCATCAGCGAAAGCACGATCACCTGCCAACTCTTCAAACTCGGTAAAGACACTTTCTACATAATTCAGTGTGTAAGGACGCTGTGGGTGACGCGCCAGTTGAGCGGTTTCCCATGCGCCAAGATCACTAAAGATTTTCTTTTTCAGTTCTAAACTTTTCTTTTCAAGCTGCTGAATTTCTTTATCTAAATCAACGGCTGTATCGCCGCCGTGACGAGATACATCACGTAAAGCTTCAATTTTTGCTTCTAGTTCAGCAATTGGCTTTTCAAATTCAAGAAAGTTGAGGCTCATCTATTGATCCTTTTCTACTTAGCGTCCTATATGAGGCTAAATTTTAGTTAAATTCGAGTTCTACCTGGTTACGACCAAGTAGCAGTTTCAATTCGTCTAACAATACATCACTGGGCGTCACTCGCCATTCAGTACCAAGCGTGAGTCGAGCTCTGGCATCAAGTCGCTGATAATATATATTGACAGGGATGGTCCCTGCTCGATGAGGCTCTAGAATTTGGCTAAAGCGCTCAAAAAATTGATTGTTTATTTGTGATTCATTAATGGACACCGATAGACCACGAGCATATTTCTCTCGAGCGGTTCCTAGATCCAACAGTTCGCGCGCTGACATTTTAAGACCACCATTGAAATCATCAAAGCTGACCTGTCCAGAAATGACCAGTATTTTATCTTTTTCTAACAATTCTGCATACCGATCAAGCGCATCTGAGTACAACATCACTTCCATTCGGCCAGAACGGTCATCGATTGTCATCAAACCAATGCGAGCGCCTCGCTTAGTGGTCATCACTCTTGCAGCAATAACAAGACCTGCAATGGTCACGGATTGATCTCGTCTTGTCGGTGTTGCGTCTTTTAATCGACAGCTGGTGTATTTTGTTAGCTCTTTCAAATAAGCATTGATCGGATGCCCAGTTAAATACAAGCCTAGCGTGTCTCTTTCGCCTTCTAACCACACTTTTTCCGGCCAGGGTTCCACTTTTGTGTACTTATGCTCGATGACATCGGCTTCTTCTGTCAACACACCAAACATATCACCTTGACCAAATGCTTCTGCTTGATGATGCTGGCTAGCCCCTTTTACTGCGTCTTTGAGCGACGCCATTAAGATCGGAAGAGCGG
>NZ_JBNGCJ010000446.1:0-3691 GCF_049974785.1 Vibrio genomosp. F10 str. 9ZD137 | reverse complement strand
CTGATCCGCTCTTCCGATCTAATCCCACAAAACTCCCTTCATCTCTATCCAAGTCATTAGTCGAGATAAAAATATCAAACCCAAGTGCAGCTCTTTGATGAGCCATTCGGTTACCCAGCATCGCCCTTAATCCATCATACTGTTTTCCTGATTGGGTGGTATGGGGTGAAGAGTCTAAAACAAGATCTTCAAAGGGCTTGTTTCCAATCGAGGAATCGCGCTTATCTTGCATATTACGGAGCCCGGTATACAGCAGTGCTCGTTGGCTCAAGAGTATCTCGCTCGCGATTCTAGGGCATATACTGTCGAGGTAAGGGGAATAGTGCCTCAATTTTATCCCTATCCAGGGGAGCGGTATTTGAAGGCCACTTTTTTCGATATGACACAGATCTATTTTTTCTATGTCGCTCCATCTAACCACCCAACCTCCTTTGTGCAAATGTTGTTGAAAGTGAGTGGCTGTGAGTGTGTAGGAGACCTTAGAGCGTTGAATAAGTGCATAGCTTGTAATAGCAATGATTAAGGTGGTGATAACCATGATCGTCGCGGTTTTCACACTCAAAAACCAGTAAATTAAGATCAAATATACCATCGTCACGACGATGAATGCGGGCCTAAAAGCAGCCAATGTGTTATCGAGGTTATGATTGGAAAGGTGCTGGCTCTGCATTTTCATCGCTGGTTATTGACCTATGTATAGATAATCAGTGGTTCTTTTAAGTGGGCAATGTGACTGTTTAAATTATAGCCATAGTTGGGTTTTGAGCGCATTTTTCAACGACAATATCGCTAATTCCCTACAAATACGCGCGTTTTTTTGGTATAAATCGCGCTTCAAATTTTCACCACTGTATCGTTGCAGTGAAATGGAGAAATACTCGATGAGACTTGCTCATAAGCGTAAAGTGCAGATGAAACTGCAAAAGCGCATTAAAACGACAGTTGCCACTGTTAAAGCAGCCCCAAAAGCGAAGCCTGTTGCTGAAGAAGCAGTAAAAGCACCAGTGAAAGCGGTTGTTGCGAAAACAGTGGAGGTTGCATTAACACCTAAACAGCAACAAGTATTAGACATCGTTGTTAGCAATGCCGAAGGTATTAACCCGAAAGGTATCGGCCTTGCCGCTGGTCAAGAAGAAGCAAAAGCGGCTTCTTGGGCGACAGGCGCACTAAAAAAACTACTGGAAGAAAACCTTGTAGAAAAAGAACAGTTAGCGGGTAACAAAGTTATCTATAAATCTGTTTAATCGGTTTGTTTCTTAAGTTTAAGCCTCGCTTTTGCGAGGCTTTTTTCTATCTGTTTATCATCATCTTATTGTGTCTGTCATTTTTCACTATCTTTGGCCGAATATTACCCTTTACACCCCGATTCCCCGCAGATTCGCTTTAGTGCATATACACATGTCACAACTTATGAACAAATGTATAACTATTCGATTCGGTATCTACCTACGTAATCTCTCATTATTTTTATGTGGGTTAAAAATCAAGTTATTGAATTTTAGGGATTTTAAATTTTATCCTACGTAGTTATACGTACCACCAAAGTTTAACGCCCGCTTTCCTCTCCATTCTTATTGCGTGTTCTCGCTGATTCTATTTTTTCCTGTTTGGTTAATGCTAAATAACGACATAAGCCTAGATGGCTACCACTAAACAAAGGACGTAGATATGAGTCTTATTACTTGCTCTCTAAAGAGAGTACTGAAAAACAGTACAGTGATTGCCACTGCCTGCTTAGCAATGATGGCAACTTCAGCCACTGCAGCAGAAAAAGTTTACCGCCTCAAGCTCGCAGAGACGTGGGGTGCAAACTTCCCAATTTTCGGTGATGCAACGAAAAACATGGCAAAAATGGCAGAAGAGATGTCAAACGGTCGTTTACAGATCCGTATAGACTCTGCGAATAAACACAAAGCGCCTCTGGGCGTGTTTGATATGGTGAAATCGGGTCAATATGACATGGGGCATTCCGCGTCATACTACTGGAAAGGCAAAGTACCGAATACTTTGTATTTCACGTCAATGCCATTCGGTATGCTTCCTACTGAGCAGTACGCTTGGTTCTACCACGGTGGCGGTATGGAGTTGATGGAGAAGGTGTACTCTCCACATAACTTGATGTCGTTCCCTGGTGGTAATACCGATACTCAAATGGGTGGTTGGTTCCAAAAAGAAATTAACTCGGTTGAAGATCTTCAAGGTCTGAAAATGCGTATTCCGGGTTTCGCCGGTGAAATATTGGCAGAGCTAGGTGCAAAACCAACGAACATCGCACCGGGTGAACTGTACACGTCTCTTGAGCGTCGTACGATTGATGCTCTTGAGTGGGTTGGACCTTCACTAGACCTTCGTATGGGCTTCCACAAAATTGCACCTTACTACTACACAGGTTGGCATGAGCCAGGAACGGAACTTCAATTCCTAGTGAACAAGCGTACATGGGAAAAATTACCTGCAGATCTTCAAGCTATCTTAACAGTGGCAATGAAAACAGCAGCCTACGACATGTACACCCAATCTAAGCATGAAAGTGGCAAAAACTGGGCATCGATTAAATCAGAGTACCCGAACGTACAGGTAAAAGATTTCCCAGAAGAAGTTATCTCAGCTTTGGAAGAGGCGAACACTCGTCTACTAAAAGAGCATGCAGATAAAGATGCACTTGCAAAAGAAATCCAAGAGTCACAAGCGGCGTATATTGATCAGGTTCGTCCATGGTCAGATATTTCACACCGAGCTTACTTGAACAGCCAAGCTGCAAAATAAAACCCAAATAGATGCGATGGAAACACCATCGCATCGAAGAAGCCCAAGAAACACTTATTATTAAGCGCCACTCATAGGTAACCTTGTTACGGATGAAGTGGCGCACTTTTCAAAATTCCATGGAGTTCGGAATGAGAAGCCTAATTTATATCGAACGAATATTTAATCGAATTGGAGATATGCTTGGATGGTTATCGAGCATGTTATTCATTTTACTCGTCATCAATGTCGTCTATGACGTAGTCATGCGATATGTCTTCAATGACGTGTCGATTGCGTTTCAAGAGATGGAGTGGCATTTATTTTCTGCTGTGTTCCTGCTTGGCGTGCCTTATGCGATTAAAGCAGGGGGGCACGTTCGCGTTGACATATTCTATGAACGTTTATCCCACAAAGCTCAGGCCATCATTGATTTAGCTGGTTGCTTTCTGTTTCTCTTTCCTTTTTGTCTTTTGGTTACCTGGTACGGCGTGGACTTCGCTAAAGAGAGTTATGCACTCGGAGAAACCTCTGGGGATCCCGGTGGTTTACCCTACCGATGGATCATTAAAAGTATTATTCCATTGTCATTTTTCTTTATGGCAGTGAGCGGAGTGGGTCTTGTTTTGCACTCGCTTAATAAGATATTCAACCCTCATCTAATCCACTCTACCAAATAAAGGATATTGTTATGATCGGAATAGTAATGTTCTTTGTTGCACTGTTTGCACTGTTGCTGGGATTCCCTGTTGCCTTCACATTTGGCGGTATTGCACTGATCTTTGGTGTTTGGGCGGAAGGCATTGAAATGTTTGCTTTCATGCCTTATCGAATCCAATCAATCATGGAGAACACCGTTTTAATGGCCGTCCCCCTGTTTGTTTTCATGGGTTTAGTGCTACAAAAAACGCGTTTAGCTGAGCAGTTGCTCGAATCGATGGGCCGA
>NZ_JBNGCJ010000445.1:0-8138 GCF_049974785.1 Vibrio genomosp. F10 str. 9ZD137 | reverse complement strand
ACCGCTCTTCCGATCTGACTTCCGATCAGGAACGTTATTCTTGGCTTGTGTTAGCCAGCTTGCTGCTTATTGGCGTGACATTACTGCTCAGTTTCATCGACCGATTTATCTACGCCAGCTGTCAATATTATGTACTGCGTTTACAAACAAAACGCCTCAAGTTGGTCAATGACCAAGAACGGTTTGTTGGTTTGAAACACAGTACACAACGGCGCACTTTGTTAATCGTTGCGATGCTATCTGTCCTGGTATTTGCCGTATTCAACAGTTATACCGAAGTTCGCCACTTCGTTAAGCACCTGCAAACGGATACAACAAGCTATGTTACCTCACACCGCGGCGGTGGTTTTAAGCACCCTGAAAACAGTGAAGCAGGCATTCTGTATTCCATATCGTTAGGGGTTAAAAGCACAGAAATTGATGTACAGATAACCAAAGATGGGCAAATCGTGGTATTTCACGATCGTGATTTAGGCCGTATGCTCGGTGATCCCTTGCTCATTGAACACTCTACCTATGCTGACATTGTTGAAGCCTATCAAAAAAAGGGCCGCGTACCTCCCCCCTTATTAACACAGCTATTAGATAACTATGCCCAAGATATAGAATTTAATATCGAACTAAAACGCTATAACCAAAGCTTGGATCTTGCCGTTGCGATGGCCAGGTTATTGCCGAATTATCAGCAAGCAATGATTGTTTCAAGCCTTGATGTCGAACTTCTGACACACCTGATGAGTCAGTTAAAGCACTCGCGTCCAGAAAATCTTCGTTACGCCCTGATCTATGCGGCCAGCGTTGGTGAAATCAGCTTAGAACGCGATGTGGATATGTTAATGGTCAGCGAACAGTGGCTAGAGCCGTGGCGGATTATCGAAATACAACAACGTCAGCAAGAAGTGCTGGTTTGGACCATTAACAACCCAGCCGCTATGAGGCGACTCTTATTGCTGGGCGTGGATGGTATTATTACGGATGAGCCCAAACTGGCTTTAGAAGCCAAATCAGCGATTGATGATATGGAATTTTCCGAGCGTGCCCTACTCACATTACGGCATTGGTTGTCCTTATAAACTGAATTATTGACTCGATTTTCTTCTCTTATTACTGAATTGGTGTTATACATAACTATAACACCAATTCAGTCAAGGGAACCGTTCATGACACATTGGCATGATCACCAACCGATTTTCCGTCAGTTGGCTGATCAAATCACTCAACAGATACTGCAAGGGATTTGGCAAGAAGGGCAAGCTTTACCTTCCGTGCGCAGTGTTTCTGCGAATATGAAAATTAATCATCTGACCGTCATGAAAGGCTATCAGCTGTTGGTTGATGAAGGATTAGTCGAAAAAAAGCGGGGGCAAGGCATGTTCGTCGCCAACGGTGCCAAGCAAAAACTGCTCGCCGATGAAAAAGCACGCTTTCTTCAACAACAAATTCCGCAGATCGCGGCCACTCTAGAACGGCTCAACATGTCACTCGAAGAGTTCAGTCAACAACTTAAACCTCATTTACTTGAAACGCACATAAAAGGTGACCAATGAGCGCATTAATCAGTGTAAAAAACGTCGCTAAGCAATATCGCCAGCAGGGAGATGTTCTGCATGGCGTGAGTTTTGATCTGCATGCGGGCCAAGTGCTTGGACTGCTCGGTCATAATGGCGCAGGAAAATCGACCCTTATTAACGCTCTTCTTGGAGCACATGAGTATCAAGGCACGATTCGCATCAAGGGTTTTGAGCCCATTATGCAGCGCGATAAAATTATGCAGAGCTTATCGTATATCTCGGATGTGAATGTTCTTCCCGGTTGGATGACGGTGGCACAGCTTCTCGACTACTCCGAAGGTGTTCACCCAGAATTCAACCGTCGCAAAGCAGATGAACTGCTTGATCAGACCGATATTAAGCCGCGTGCTCGCATTAAATCCCTCTCAAAAGGAATGAAAGTGCAATTGCATTTGGCCATTGTCATTGCCACCAATACTCAAATTCTTATCTTGGATGAGCCGACTCTGGGGCTGGATCTAGTCTACCGAGATACTTTCTATCGGCACTTATTGGAATGGTTCCACGATGGCGAACGCGCGCTAATCATCGCCAGCCACGAAGTCGCTGAGATCGAACATCTGCTCACCGATGTACTGATTCTCAAACAAGGTCGGCCAGTGCTTCAAACATCGATGGAACGCATCAGCGAAGAGTATTTTATCTTGGATGCCAGCGACGAGCATCGCGAGCAAATCGAAGCGCTAACACCGCTCTCTTCACAAAAAGGACTGGGCACCACTAAATGGCTACTTTCCTCTCAATATGCAGCGCAAGTAGAAGAGCTGGGCAGCATTTATAGTGTCAAGTTAGCGGATCTGTTTTTAGCTTTACAGAAGGAGTCAGTGTCATGCATTCAATCTTAGCCATGCTGCGTAAAGAGTGGATAGAAAACCCGCTGATTACGCGTATTCCATTGTTTATGTTTGCTTGTGGTTTGCTGCTATTTGTCAGTCTGATGAGCAGCTCAACCTTACAGCACGATCTGTTTTTTCAAATGAGCATCAGTGGTGATATTAGCGATATACACCGAGAAATGGGCGATGATATCAATATGCTGATAATGGGTGGTGCAGGGTTATTATCCATCTTACTTGGCACACAATACTTCCCTAGAACGCTGCGTAAAGCTCGTTTAGAAGGCAGCATTATGTTTTGGCGCAGTATGCCGGTCAGCGACACCAAAACTCACCTTGTTAAGCTTTCTTTTGGTTTGTTGGTTATCCCTTTAGTGTGTTCAATACTGGTCTTATCCGCAGACTTAATGTTGTGGGTTTTAAACATCGCCACTGACCAGCAATTGGCTCTGCTCTATCGTCAAGCTTCACTCGGGTACGTATTACTGAATTGGGTTGAGTTTCTACTCCGAATGGTGCTGGTAGGGATTCTACTGTTGCCATTGGCACTCGCTGCGATGTCCGTTTCGCAAAAGGTAAACTCGCCGCTTTTGGTCATCTTAATTGCCGTTTACGCATTGCGATGGATGCCGATAGCGATGTTCAACTACGACGGCTTGGATCAGTTTTTCTCAAAGGTCTTCTACCTACCCCTGCATGCGCTTTTGGCTCCACACCCATTCACTGCGATTCCAGAGGCTGGTTGGTTCAATGTCGGTATTTACAGCGCCATCGGGTTACTTGCATGGATGACGAGCTTGAAATTCAGCCGTACCGTACGTTAAATTTGATTTAATTTGATTTGATTAAGCTAGCTTGAACCACCACTAAAGCGAGGGAGTCCCTCGCTTTTTATTTTCACCTATAATCACTATCTTCTTGTTTTTCAGGCTTTTTTTCAACAATCCTTTACCTGAAATCTTGATGGATCGACGATTAGCCACGACCTATCAACCCTTTATTTAGTTTTTTCCCATTTTTTAAGAGTTTCTTAAGAGTTTCTTAAGTTTCGCGTTTTATTGTGTTCATAATCCATAAAGCAAAGGAAGCGCTCATGAAACACAACACGAAAACTTCTGTAAAGAACGTAACGTTAGAGATTGTGTCCCCTATGCATCCACTCTGGGAACAAGTTATCAACCATGTTTCTCAACGTTATCACCAGGCATTCAATGCTGACCTAAAACAATTTATGCCTGCGTATTTAACGCTCATGAATCATGACGACATTCTTTCTGTTTGTGGTTTTAGTACTGCACAAGACCAACGGCTCTTCCTGGAGCAATACCTAGATGATGATGCCCAAACGTTGGTGACTTCAACCTTTGATTGTGCCGTAGAACGCTCCAACTTAGTCGAATTTGGACACTTAGCATCGTTTGCGAACGGCATGTCGTCCCTTCATTTCTATCTCATTGCAGAAATGTTAGTGGATAACGGTTTTGAGTGGTGCATTTTTACCGCAACCGATCCTCTACACGCCATGATGGTTCGCCTTGGTCTAGAGCCGAAAATCATCGCAAACGCCGACCAAAACAAAATCCCTGATGCAAAATCAACATGGGGATCTTATTACGAACACCAACCCCGAGTGCTTGCTGGGAATTTACGTAAAGGGCTCGAACGTCTTCAATTGATTCAAAAAAGAATGCGCAAGCAAGCATAGGTGAGCCATGAATACTCTTCTAAAAACCATCAATAAATGGGCGAAAACCACACCAGAAAACCTAGCTTTTGTTGGTGAGGATAACTCAGGTCAATCGGTTAGAATCAGCTATATTGAACTGCAAGAAAAAATCCTAAAAACAGCAAAAGCGTTAACAGCACAGAACATCAAAGTACTGGCATTGCGTTCACAAAACAGCCCAAACTGGGCAATAATCGACCTAGCGGCCATGCATGCAAATATTGTCGTTGTGCCTATTCCAACCTTTTTTTCTATCGCGCAGGTGGAGCATACATTACATCAATCTGGCGTTGATGCTTTGATCGGCGATTGGCAAGCATTCTCAGACTTATCACAAAAAAAGTTCAGTGCGGTTCAGGTTAACAATATTGTCATCGCTGGGCTTCCTCTCATGTTCAGAACCGCCCCTGAGCAGGTTTCTTATCTCACAGGAACAGGCAAAATCACCTTCACTTCTGGATCAACAGGGCAACCCAAAGGCGTGTGTTTGAGTAACGAGCACCTTTATCAAGTCGCCAACTCGCTGGCGCAAAGTGTCCGTCACATCGCTCGAACACACCTTGTCTTGCTGCCTCTTTCTACACTTTTAGAAAACATCACGGGCATATACGTCCCGTTACTCTTAGGAGGAACCTCATACATCCTTCCCGGAGAGCAAACGGGGTTAACGGGGTCCAGCCAGTTTGACACGACTATGTTTGCGAAAGCTTTAGCAAGAGTAAAGCCCGATAGCTTGGTGTTAACCCCTGCGTTGTTACTTGCACTTATCCAGATCATTCAGCAACAACCTGAGCTTTCAGCCTCCTTGACGTTTGTCGCGGTTGGTGGCGCAAGGGTTTCATCGCAGCTAATTAATGCGGCGCACTCTTTACACATTCCCGCTTTTGAAGGGTATGGGTTATCAGAATGTGGATCGGTAGTTTGCCTAAATACACCTTCTCATTTCAAACCAGGCACCAGTGGAAAGCCGTTACCCCATGTGCAGGTGCGTATTGCAGAAGATGGAGAACTGTTAGTCAGTGGTAATACGGCCCTTGGCTATTTAAATGAGGCATTCGCCCAAGAATGGTTAGCCACAGGAGATTTAGCGCAAATAGACGATCACGGCTACATCACCTTATCTGGCCGTAAAAAAAACCTCATCGTCACCGCTTACGGAAGAAACATCTCGCCGGAATGGGTGGAATCTGAAGCCCTATCATTCTTGCCAAGTACACCATTAATTGTCACGGGCGATACTCAACAAGCCTTATGTGCGGTGGCCGCAAGTTACAACGGCATTAGCGACGACCTTAGCGACGGAAATTGCGACAGTATTAAAGCGCAAATAGCAGCGCTAAATAGCACTCTCCCCGATTACGCGCAGATCAGGATGTTGCTGATTATTGAAAATCCACAGGCGATCACTCACTGGTACACCGAAAATGGAAAACTCAAACGAGATCAAATCGAGCAAAGCGTTTCTCAGTTTCTGTCTTGTAAAACATCTGAATTAACACTGGATGGCCAAAAGGTCCAAATAATTGACCTACCATTCCAACAATCTATCGCTTCTTAAGGGGAACATTATGACTCTATTTTTCGAACAACTTAAACAACACACTTCATCGGCTCAGCAGGCCATGTTGACCGCGCCAATTATTACTGAGGTTCAACAAGGGAACATTTCTAAAGAGATATACATTGCCTTCCTTACTCAAGCTTATCACCACGTAAAACACACCGTACCGTTACTTATGGCGTGTGGCGGGCGATTATCAGACCAATATGAATGGGTTCGTGAAGCCATTGCCGAATACATTGATGAAGAAAAAGGCCATCAAGAATGGATATTGAATGATATCGAAGCGTGTAATGGTGATGCGCAATCCGTGCGTAATAATCTGGGTGAAGGTGCCATTGGTCAGGCGATTGAACTGATGGTGGCGTACCTCTATAACTCTATTGATCGGCATAACCCAATGGCATTGTTTGGTATGGTTTGGGTTTTAGAAGGGACCAGTGTTGGTATTGGGGGGAGAATGGCAGAACAAATCCAATCCACCCTGAACCTCCCCCCTTCCGCGATGACTTATCTCGTCTCCCACAGTGTGTTAGATCAAGACCATTTGCGCTTCTTTGAGCTATTGATGAACAAAGTCACCCGCAGCGAAGACCAGAAAGCCATCATTGACTCCGCCAATATGGTGTTTTCACTCTACGGGCAAATGCTTAGAGCCCTACCCGCTGCCCCAGTAAACAAGCAAAAAAGTCAACAAGCCGCGTGAGGTAAACCATGAAAATTAAAAACAGCACGATTTTAATTACCGGGGCGACTGGCGGTATAGGTCAGGCCATTGCCACTGAGTTAGCCCACAGCGGCGCTCAACTCATTCTCGTAGGACGAAACGAACAAAAACTAATGGCGCTGAAAGCATCGCTGCCGAGTGAAAACAATCACACGGTGTTGATCGCAAATATCACGACCTCAGAAGGGCTTGATGTCATAAACCAATACGCGCAAAACAAGTACGCGGAAAACAAACACACGGGAAACAAACACACGGGAAACATACACGCGCGTCTGGGGAAAAAAATCGATGCTCTGATTAATAATGCCGGATGCAATGACTTTTCATTGCTGAGCCACAAGCATTCAGGACAAATTGAGAAAGAGATTCAGCTCAACCTTATCGCTCCGATTCTTTTGAGCCAATCGGCACTCACTTGGCTAAATCAGCCGGGAATTATCCTCAACATTGGTTCAACGTTCGGATCTATTGGATACCCGGGCTATACCTCCTACTGCGCAGCTAAAGCAGGGCTTCATCGCTTTACAGAATCACTCGACAGGGAACTTTTTTTCACGGGTATTCGAGCGTTATATTTAGCGCCAAGGGCAACTAAAACGTCGCTAAATAGTGATGCCGTAGACAAGATGAATCAACAATTAGGCAACCAAACCGATGACCCGAAAATTGTCGCACAGCATGTTGTCACAATGTTAGAGAAGGAAATTCCAGCAAAGTGGATAGGCTGGCCAGAAAAACTATTTGCACGTATCAACCAACTGTTTCCTAGCGTTGTTTCATCGGCCATTCGAAAACAGCACAAAACCATTCACCAATTTGTAACCCGAGTTAGCCACTAATAAGGATATTAATGATGAATACCACAAAACTGGCTTTTAATTTAACAGTATGTAGAATCTTCACAATCTCGAACACCCTCAAGGCATACTGCACCTTAACGATTGGTTTAGCCCTGTTTTCAGCGAACGCGTTTGCCAGCATGCCTCCGCTTGAAGATGTGCAAAAAACCTGGGCTGAATGCCAATACCACACTCCTGATAGCGATGATAAAGAGCGTTGCTTCCATCGAGCCATCGCAAAAACTGACCGTTATCTGAGCCGCTCACCAGATAACTCTGAACTGACGGTTTGGCTTGCAATCAATAAGGCCTCCTTAGCAGGCGCTCAGGGCGGTTTAGGGGCTCTATCTTTGGCCAAAGAAGCGAAATCTCTACTTGAAAAGGTCATTGAAACGTCGCCGCAAACATTAAATGGCTCTGCTTACACCAGTTTAGGCTCTTTATACTATAAGGTGCCAGGATGGCCAATTGGGTTTGGTGATGATGACAAAGCCGAAGAAATGTTAAAAACAGCGTTAGAGATCAATCCAAAAGGTATCGATCCAAACTATTTTTATGGGGATTACCTTGCTGAAGAAGGCCGAGAGAAAGAAGCGAAGATCTATCTTGCTCGCGCCATGCAAGCGCCAATACGCCCTGATCGCCCATTGGCCGATGAGGGCAGAAAACTAGACATTGAAGCGACACTAAGGAAAATGAAATAGCCTATGCGCTTATTACTCGTAGAAGATGACAAACTATTGGGTGTCTCTATGGTGACGTCATTAACTCGCCATGGATACACCGTAGACTGGGTTGAAAGGGGATCAGGGGTGACAAGTGCTCTAAAAACGGAGGTATTTACAGCCGTGATTTTGGATCTCACTCTACCCGAC
>NZ_JBNGCJ010000444.1:0-4268 GCF_049974785.1 Vibrio genomosp. F10 str. 9ZD137 | reverse complement strand
CAGTGGCGGCATAACCATTAGTTGTCTACGAACATATGGTTAGCTTTGGTTACACCTCTGTCATAGGTGCAGAATGTATCTGTAGCCGCTTCAGTTTTACTGTGAATTTTAATATTGGTGATGACTTCTACCGCACCAGCATCATAACAAGCTTGTTGTGCATCTTTCACGATTTCTAGTAGCTGGTTTAGCTCACCTTTTAACGTGGTTTCCATCGCACTTACTTGGAAAGGAATGCCTGAAGCTTTAACAACTTCTATAGCCTTATCGACAACTTCAAAGTTATTGCCTTCTTTTACTCGTGGGATAACTTGGAAAGCGAGCATGACTTCATCTAGTCGTGGTTTTTGAGCTGACATCAATAATTTCTCATTGGTTCGGTTGGTATTGAATGGCGTATTGTAACATCAATTTAAAGTATTGCGGTTTGAACTTAAATGCGTCGGCTAAAAAAGCGTTTAAGAGAGATTCCCAACGCTTGGTATTTTTGGTCTACTTATAATTTAGTGTGTACGGCACAATGGTTTAATCTGGTTGGCTGGCGTTATTCACCACTAAATGCGGCGCTATAAGTGATTTGAGATTGCTGACCATAAGCGCCACTAAAGTTTAGGCGGCTTTGACTTTTCGTTGGTTCAACCGCTTTATTTTTCTCTATTTGTATCTAACCATGGGATGTTTTTATCGCCTAAGTAGGATGAAATACATTGAGCAATAGAATCGACTTAACCTTACTACAGCTTGCTTTGTTTAGCTCTAAAGTTAATCATACTGCTCAAGAGACAAACAGAGTACCTAACTGATTAATCTTAATACAAGACTCCGAAAGGCTGTAAGATCTATTTCATCGGAGGTGTTACCACAAAATACTAATTTGTAAGAGGAAATGTGATGATTCAATGGCCATGCATTATAAAATTAGAAGGCGATGATGAGCTGATGTATGTCGGTTCCAAGAAACATTTACAGGATGAGTGCGAGGGATTGATATTCAGTGACCTTGATGTTCTTATCGACTCCGTGGGTCAAGGCTTTACGATTCGTGAAGTTGGTAATAAAGGCATAGAGACAGAAAAAAATAATCAGTCTCTTAGTGTGAGTGAAGTGACATCATTAATACAAGCCCACGAGTTTTCAAAAGCAGAGATGTGTTTAACAAAAATACACTTTTTGTCTATTTCTGAGGCGATTCAATCGTTGACTTTCACGGATTAATATAAGCTAACGAGCAATTGTCTAGTCTAATAAACGTTAATTAGAGAATGGGCTATACGGAAAAACTACCCCAACGAGCTTTTACACTATCATTAGACATTTTATGCACAAATCGATTCGGTTTGAGTTAACCTAGATGAATAAGTATTGAAACACAATCATTAGGCATCAATCAGATATGCGTAAAACAGATAAGAAAATAGATAACCAAATCAGAAAAACGTTAACACAACTCTGTGAAACCAACCTAAAACAACTTGCAGGTTTCCAATGGCTAACTCACTCAGCGAACTACTCTAATTTCCCTAAAACGTTGAAGGTGACCTGTGTCTTTTCGACCAATAGACAACTTTCTGAATTCTTGGAAAACGACGGTGGTTCACCTGTGTATTCTTTGGTTCAGACGAAACTTGCAACAATAGGCGTAACACTTAAGGACGCCGCCCAACATATAGCATTTGATACTGACGAGAACTGCGCAAACGAGCACGGTGGTAACTGGGCGAAACGGCTAGGATGATGATGTGAATCAACTTAATGAGCAATCAATAGAGTGCCCTTACTGTGGTGAAACTATCGACGTATTGATTGACGCGTCGGATATTGAACAACAGTACATTGAAGATTGTCAGGTGTGCTGTAAGCCCATAACCTTTTTGATTTTAGAAAATAATGATGGTTCTTTGATGGCTAACGTTTATAGCGAAAACGACAGTTTTTAGATGGCTATTTGCATGCATGACCTCATCGTTGGTAGCGTAAACCAACTCAATGGGAAAGTAACGCGTTACCTCATGTTAATAGCATCCGGTTTAGGTCTATGTGTTTGAAGCGAAGTACATAATGCTAGACACAGTCGTCACTGATCAACAGCGATCATGTTTTCACAAGGTCGGAAGTACATTCCATAAAAACGCACTAAAAAACACGGGAAGGACGGCTGTCAATCATCAACACATCAAGTTTCTTCTGCGCTTTTTTGGCGTTTTCTAAATCAACCGCTTCTATCATTTCACATTCATCCCGAATCATTTCTTCAATGAGGCTAGGGTAGTGTCTGCAGTCTTCAGGGCGACTTAAGTAAATACTGCACGTGTATCTATCAGGATCGTTTTTAGATGTTTTGGGCGCTAATTCGAGAAAAGGGCATCGTTGCAGCTTTTCTCCGCTTTTAGGATCGAACCATATTTCCCCTCCTTTCACGTAATCAAAAATATCTGGATTAAAAATTTCCCAGAGATCAATTTCTTCTTGCGACACCCAGAGATCACCGCCGCCATATTTAATGCAGCATTTTCCGCATTGGTTACAATCTCTCATCCAAATACCAATAATTCAGCAATATTGTCATATGATAGCACTGATTATGGGACATTAATGCGGATCATTAATTTGGCTCGTTGACTGGCTGACACATACTCGGTGAGGTCACACCAGAAGGTTATTGCTCGCGACTTCTTGAAGTGCTTTATGGGTTTAATGTACAGTGCCGACAATCACTTAGTATTCGCATTAGCGCAATGCAAACCACCATAATGAGGTTGCGTAGTATGAGTAAGATATTTCACCATCCAGTACAAATCTATTACGAAGATACCGACCATTCAGGGGTAGTGTATCACCCAAATTTTCTAAAGTACTTTGAGCGGGCGCGAGAACATGTCTTGGGTAGTGATAAACTGGCAACATTATGGAACGAACACGGCTTGGGGTTTGCAGTGTACAAAGCGAACATGATTTTCCAGGATGGTGTTGAGTTTGCAGAGATTTGTGACATCCGAACATCATTTGAATTGGACGGAAAATACAAAACTCTTTGGAGACAAGAAGTTTGGCGAGAAGGGGCAAGTAAACCTGCTGTGATAGGGGACATCGAAATGGTGTGTCTAGATAAAGATAAGCGCCTTCAACCGGTCCCAGCGGAGATATTAAAAGCTATGATTGGAGCCTGATAGCAAACCATCTTCCTCAAAGAACACTCAAAGATCACTTAAACATAAATAGATACGTGGCTCTAACTGAACCTTCGAGCCACGCTTATCAAAGTGTCGTTTTCATTCTCTCCCTGACTTTGTTCGCAGCATGTCCTCCTAACTTAGCTTTTAACATAGCCTCTAACATAGACGAGTCGAAATGTTTCATCTTGATCTTCATGTCCGATACAACCCCTCCCAAAGTAACAGCAAAACGGTATTGTTCATCTAATCGTCCTAAGCAGGTCTGCCAATAAATCTGCTCGAAACATTGGTTTGAGGTATCATTTTCACTATTTACCCCAAAATTAATGTCAATACCACGATAGGTTTCAATACAGAGTTTCTCACTCTCATTCTCACTATCACGTTTGAAATCCTTAGTCAGCGTATCAATTGATAAAGCACATTTTAAAGCCGATGAAAAATCAAAAGAAAAACGGTTTAATGGTGTGGAAAGACCGAGCCCAGTCGCTTTGATGTATGACTCTTTCAATGCCCATAAATCAAAAAATCGTTCGTTTTTTTGGTCGCTGTCAAGATCGTTCAAATCCTTAATTTCTTCCGCTGAAAAGTACCGGTTCATGACGGCCTGAATATCCATTCCACTGCGAGAGTGCTCAATATCCACCCCCAAAAAGATACTGGTATTCTTCATCTGACATACAGCTATTAACAAATGATCTTTGCTATGACTAATATTGAACGATAGACCCGTGTTTAAATACTGTTCACTTATCAAGGTAGGCTTTCCCTTCTGCCCCAAATGAAACTGCCATTCCTGCGGATCCAATGATGAATATTGAGACAAAACACAGCGCAAGTAACAGCGTATATAAAGAGCCTGAATTTGATCGTGGTGAAAGCGAAATCGGTCTACTTTTGCTGCTTCATCTCCTGAAAGCCAGGTTCGAAGGGAGTGGGTATGATCCAAACATTCATCAAGTTGATTGAGTGGGCATAGCCACAGTTCAATCAGAGGCTGGACGGCCAAATGGCATCTCCTTTTAGTTGTTGTTTTCGTCATATGTCACTATGGCGTGTTGATCTTTCGCAGTTAAATTTTGTTCGAGATAAAAT
>NZ_JBNGCJ010000443.1:0-1978 GCF_049974785.1 Vibrio genomosp. F10 str. 9ZD137 | reverse complement strand
GACCCGCTCTTCCGATCTGACCAGTGTAACCCTCGGCATATTTATTGGTTAAACAGGTACCTTGTGCTTGCATGACGGCTTTAGAAACAATGTTTTCTGAGGCGATCAACTCGATTTGTTCGTTCTGGCGAGTATTTTCCGCTTGGATACCGGCAAATACGGCATCGTCGGTTGCGCCAAGGTTAGTGGTGAAAAAACTATCGAGGCTGTGATTTGAGTAAGCGTTGTTCATGGCAGAGTATCTTCCAATTTATTAGTAAGCTTGCGTTATTGTTGTTGCTTACTAAGGCTTTCGTTTGTAACTGCAAAACGATCGACTGTTTAACCTGCATATAGAGCAGCAGTATTAGAGCGTATTACAGCGCGAATATATCCCTAAAATGGGCAAAGTTGGCTTAACTCAATATCCAATCCTTAAGCGAATCCTGGAACTGGAACTAAACCAAAAACGGCATCTCTTCATCTAACAAGCCGATAACATAACTCCAGTCATAAAAACAATCAATCAAAAATTTCCTATAGGAAACCTAGTTTCCATTTATGTTACCGAGAGCACGCTTTATTTCACGGTCGACTCTTTAATCGATAAGTCGGTTCATGCAACAATGTTAACTACAGATAAGAAGCATAAAATAATAGAGGGACAAGCATGTCTGAAGACATCTATGATGAGTACCCATCTTTAACTTTGGCGAAAGAATCAGTGGATCAAAATATTGAGCCTTTAAAGCTTGGCGAACGGATTAAAGACATTCGTGGCAAGCTTGGGATTACCTTAGAAGAAGCAAGTCAAAGAACGGGGCTTGCTCGCTCAACATTAAGCAAAATAGAAAATGAGCAAATATCGCCAACGTTTCAAGCTATGCAGAAATTGGCCAGTGGATTGCAGATAGATATGCCGCAACTCTTTGAGCCGCCTAGAAAAAAGGTGGCAACAGGTCGTCGAGATATCTCGCGTTCAGGGGAAGGGAAACCACACCCAACGCCGACTTACGAGCATGAACTCCTTGCGACGCAATTATCCAATAAAAAAATGATGCCGTTTAAAAGCCGCGTTCACGCACGTAATTTTGAAGAGTATGGCGATTGGGTCAGACACGATGGGGAAGAGTTTCTACTGATTCTTTCTGGTGACGTTTTATTCTATTCAGAATTCTATGAACCGGTGTCGATGAGCGAAGGCGACAGTGTTTATTATGATGCAAATATGGGCCACATGTTGATCTCGACCAGCGAAGAAGACGCACATATTTTATGGGTTACCGCGAAGTAAAGTGAAGTAAACAAGGTCATTTGAAATGATTTTTATGACCCGTTTAAATTTCCTATAGTGAAAGCAACCGTTTTCTTTTTGAGATATTTTGGTAAATAGGCGGCTATTTGATTTCAATAGAATCGAATAGTCGCTTTTTCTTGGGCGGTGTAATTGTAATTAGTATGTTAAATGTCACACTTTGAAGGGTAGGAAACGGGTTAAAGCTGGAAAAGTCATTGTGCTTGTTTATTATAAGAAACAAGATTTCCCAGTCGGAAAGTTCACTAACGTGATGCTATTACGTATTGCAGCTATAGAACACTACATTTAGACCGCTACATGCTAGTTCGTTGCATGCTAGTTCGCTACATGGAATAGACTGCTGCAATCGAGTGCTACATTCATTGCCACATTATTAGCCGCCAAATGCAATGCATCGATAAGGTATTAGTATACTCAAGCGATAGTCTGTATCTGGCCTAACGGAGAAGAAAATGTCTCAAGAATCATTGAATCAAGAACTGTTGAAGACCCCATTACACGCTTTACACGTTGAAGTAGGCGCAAAAATGGTCCCGTTTGCTGGGTACGACATGCCAGTGCAGTACCCACTTGGTGTTAAAAAAGAGCACCTTCACACTCGTGACGCAGCGGGTCTTTTTGATGTGTCGCACATGGGGCAGTTGCGCCTGCATGGTGACGGTGCGGCAGCGTTCTTAGAGT
>NZ_JBNGCJ010000442.1:0-659 GCF_049974785.1 Vibrio genomosp. F10 str. 9ZD137 | reverse complement strand
TAAGAAAGGTGCTGCGGTAGGCCTAGGCGCTGGAGTTATTGGTGGTAGTCGAGACCGTCGTCAGAATCAAGCCGACTACGAACAGAATCAGCAGACGGTAATGAGAAATTGCATGACGAACCGTGGTTACACTGTTCTTAATTGATGATGAGTGGGTAAAAGCAAACTAGTGTTTTTAACGACTATCATGGTGTTTAGGATAGAAAAAGGGTTTGCCGTTGTTTGGCAAACCCTTTTGTTTTTCCACTAAGCATTTAAAAATTAGCCAGCTAAAACGTCCGTTGCTACTTTATAGCTAGGATCTTCTTTAACGTTAATTTCAACTAAGCTACCTGCTTTGTGAAGAAGCGCGCGACAATCTGGGCTCAAGTGACGTAAGTGTAATGTCTTTCCAAGCGTCGAATATCGAACTGCTAGTGTTTCTATCGCTTCGATTGCTGAATGGTCTGCTACACGTGAACTCGCAAAGTCGACGATAACATCGTCAGGATCATTTTTAAAATCAAACAGTTCAAGGAAGTTAGCCGCAGAACCAAAGAAAATTGGACCGTTGATATGATATACCTTTGAGCCTTCATCGTTGAGTTTACTGCTCGCGTAAATATGCTTTGCATGCTCCCAAGCGAACATTAAAGCAGAAACCACAAAGATCGGAAGAG
>NZ_JBNGCJ010000441.1:0-5349 GCF_049974785.1 Vibrio genomosp. F10 str. 9ZD137 | reverse complement strand
ACAACCACAGCAAGTGCGCGCAGTAACGTTTGCTTTGGGGCGGCTTGGCCTTTTGAACTCGGCAAAAAGGGCAATTGTACTGGTACCGCCGTTTTTACGGGGGGGAGAAGACGATTAATGATCAATGGTAAAGGCAATAATAAAAAGGCCCACCACCACACAAACTCGAGACTAGCCACGCTTGCGTCCTCGTTTTGGCGGCAGCGCTTCATTGACCCATTGGTAGCAGTGCTCAATTAATAGCTGAGGCTCTTCTATCGATTCTTTTTTGTACAACGCTTGTTGCCAATGGTTGGCATTGGGTACAAAAGTGGGTGATGATAAATGAGAATCTAAGAATGCGTACCACTCTTGACCCGTAAGGTGAGCAATTTGTTCGCGAGGAAAGTAACAAAGGGCGGCTTGGCGGACGAGCTCGATGGCATCTGAAGGGTTTTGCTGGTTTTGACCCTGTTTTAGCAGTTTTAAGGCGGTTTGCTTGGGCGCTAAGCGCTTTTTATTCCACTTAATAAGCCCCAAAATCAAAGCAATTACTGCGATGATAGCGAGCGCTGAACCCCACCAACCCCAAGCTAGGGGAAACCATGAAGGGACCGGCGGAAGTTGTAAGTCGTTCAGTGGCAATAGGGCCGAGCTAGATGAATCCTTCATTTAGAGATGTCCAGATAGTTGATTGAGTAGTGGTTGGTTAGTTGAGATAGAGGTAAACGAAATGCCGAGTGATTCGCTGGCTTGCTTTAAGCCCTCTAGATGTTGATTGTACTTGCTTTTGATACTGTCACGACTTTTCCGAGACGAGAAATCGATCCATTGTGAACGGCGCTTGTCCGATACTTTTTCTACACCACGAAAAGACGTTTCACCGTATTCGAGTGGATCTGAAAAGTGCACCATTCGCAGTAAGTTGTGCTGTCGTAAACGTTTTAATAGTGATCCACATGGCTCATCAAAACGCACAAAATCACTCAGCAAAATGATTTCACTGCCTTTGGGACACAAGCGATGAAGAGCGTGGAGCCCATCAGCCATTGACGAAAGTCGATCACCCAGCGGTTCTGTTTGTTTGCCCAGCCCTTGCTCATGAGCCTGAATCAATTTCTGTAACAGTATTAATGGGCCGCGGTCACGAGCTGTCGGTTTAACATCAATCAAAGTGTAACCTGTATCAATGACCGCTCCGATACGATCCCCATTGGCGACACACAGCCAACTGAGTAAACTCGCCATGTGGCCCATTTGCACTGACTTAAATTGCAACGTTGAACCAAAGAACATACTTGGGCTTAGGTCAATGTAGAGTACGACGGGTTTTTCACATTCTTCGGTAAATAACTTGGTGTGTGCTTTTCCGGTTCGAGCGGTGACACGCCAATCGATACTGCGAATATCATCGCCTGCCTGATATTGACGAACTTCAGCAAAATCCATTCCTCTGCCGAGCTTTCGGCTTTGATGTTGCCCCGCGATTTGAGCCCACAGACTCTTGGCCGGTGACAACCAATGAATGCTGTGTTGCTTATAATAAATAAGCTCCTCTAGAGACAGCGTGGCGCCATTAAATTGATCTGGCAGGGCGCGGTGATTCGTTTCCATTGCTTATGCACTACCCACAAGAGACAAAAGATGATTAATGACTTTATTCGGGTGGATGCCTTCCGCTTGAGCTTGGTACGAAAGTAGCAAGCGGTGGCGTAACACAGGGAATGCCATTGCTTGTACATCTTCTGGCGATACAAAGTCTCGACCAGAAAGCCAGGCGTGTGCTCGAGCACATCTATCAAGTGCAATTGTGGCTCGAGGGCTGACTCCTAACTCTATCCACTGAGACAGCGTTTGGTCATAATCACCGGGATGACGTGTCGCGATCACAAGACGAATGATGTACTGCTCAATGCTGTCGGCCATATGAATATTCAGTACGTCCTGCCGAGCTGAAAAAATATCTTTCTGGCTCAAGGTTGGCGGTGCGATGGCCTGCTCACCCTTGGCTTCTCCACGATTCAGTCTTAATATTTCAAGCTCACTTACCGCATCTGGGTATTCAACATCAAGATGAAGTAAGAAACGATCAAGCTGAGCTTCAGGAAGAGGGTATGTGCCTTCTTGTTCAATCGGGTTTTGTGTTGCCATCACTAAAAATAGCTCTGGCAGCTTGTACGTATTCTTACCCGCCGTAATCTGTTTTTCTGCCATTGCTTCAAGCATTGCCGCCTGAACTTTTGCAGGTGCTCGGTTAATTTCATCGGCTAATAATAATGAATTAAAAATAGGGCCGGGTTGAAACTGAAACTCGCCGGTTTCCTGCCTAAATATATCGGTACCCGTGAGGTCTGCGGGCAGTAAGTCTGGAGTGAATTGTATTCGGTGAAAGTCCCCCTCTATGCAATCGGCAAGGGATTTCACGGCACGGGTTTTAGCGAGGCCAGGTGGACCTTCAACCAAAATATGCCCGTCAGCTAGAAGCGCTACTAACAACTGTTTTACTAGGTTAGGTTGCCCAATAACTTGGCTTTCAAGGTAGGTCTGAAGTTGTTGTATGGCTAGTATGGTCATTGATAGAGTTCTCCTAATTTCTCAATTAGTGAGTCAAAAATGGAATTAGTTCCATCAACTTGACTATGTGATCACCGCTTGCAGAAAAATACCCACATAGAACATGTTAATTATTAGATAATTACATTATGGGGGCAATAGAGTCGGTTCCAAGAGTTGATTCAACGAAAAATGGCTCAGGGCAGCAATTTTGACGTTTTCTTAAAACTAACGGTTATATTTTGTTCGATTAAATATGGGATTTAGGTGGCGACCCGTCATGAGTTATCGCACAACGCTAGAATAAGAGCGTAGGAATGGGTAAACTCGTGATCAGTGAATCTTGTACCGTTCGACGCGTATAAATGTTGCCGGGCAGAGGTTTCCTGAAGGGCTTTTGCGTGTATGTATTGTGGTAAGTCGAACTTTGTTAGATGAAAGATTGTTAGATGAAAAATTTTGTAGTTTAAAACTTTGGTAGGTGGAAATAATGAGCGATTTTGAAAAAGAGCTAGAGCAAATGTCTCAGCTAGCATCGGATGAACCAGAGGCAAAACTGCCTTCTCTGGAAGAACAAAAAAATGTGGTTGCCGAGTTAAAGAAGCTAGAGGCGGAAGGTAAGTTAACCCCTGAAATTCTAGAAGCTCATTTTGGCCAGTTCTACGCAAAAAGCGATGCACCTATTCACTAATTGGGTATGAATAGCCCGTTGTCTCGTATTATAAGAGCCCGTTTCGACGGGCTTTTTTTATTTGAAAGCTTTTTCGCGAAAAACAGGTCATCATAGGTTGTCGTCTAATGCGTTTGAAAGAACAAAGATAGGAGTTTTCATTGTCAACGGGCCTCATTACATTCATCGCTATGGTTGCATTTGCAGCGAACTCATTGCTCTGCCGTTTCGCACTGGCGCAATTTGCGATCGATCCAGGCTCCTTTACCGTGTTGCGCATCTTGTCTGGCATGTTCACGCTACTGTTTATACACGTGGTGAACCGAAAACCTGAGAGCAGAAATATCGAGAACAGGGAACTGGGCATTAAGCCCCATTCTGGCCAAGAGGACATGCTATTTTCATCGGGAAAAGAGAGTGTTAAGGCAATACTTTCTGGCGGTTTGGCCCTGTTTATTTACGCGATTGGTTTTTCTTATGCTTATGTTGAGCTAGCCGCTGGAACCGGCGCATTACTTCTTTTTGGCGCCGTACAGCTAACGATGATCGCCTTTCATCTGTATCAAGGAAACTCGCTTAATCGTTATGAATCGAGCGGTTTATTGATCGCTATTCTTGGTTTTGTCTTTCTCATGCTGCCATCGGCATCGGCACCAGATATGAAGTCTGCACTGATGATGGTTTTGGCGGGCATCAGTTGGGCTGTACTCACGTTATTAGGAAAACGCAAAGTCGGTGCTTCTCCAAGAGTGAGCATGACACAGAGCTTTTTAGGCGCGGCTTTTCTCACTTCAATACTTACCCCTTGGATGTTAAATATTGAACAAATATCGCTACAAGGTGCTCTGTGGGCACTGCTGTCTGGGGTTTTTGCATCGGGTATCGGTTATGTGATTTGGTATTTGGCCCTAACCAACTTGTCCGTCTTACAGGCTTCTGTCGCCCAGTTATCGGTGCCTATCATTGCGTTAGTCGCAGGTGCAATATTGCTTGGGGAGTTGTTGTCGATCACTGTGATGGTCACCAGCGTGATGATACTTGGGGGTATTGCATTGATATTCTCGGGTAAAAAGGCAGATTAAAAGGGGCGTACTAAAGGCTGAGATGTAAACCGGTGGGCTATAAACTGCTGAGCTGTTAATTATTGAGCTATTAATTTATAAATAGAAACACCGCCCTGTGTAGGACGGTGTTGGGCTAACAATAGAATAGCGGATGGTTTAAACCGTCTCTTTTACCTTCCACTCAATGTTTTCGCCCGCTCTAATTGGCACCACGGTATTTTGACCAAATGGCATCGTTTCAGCGACTGACCATGTTTCTTTCACTAAAGTGATCGTATCACTGTTGCGTGGTTGCCCATAGAAATCTGGACCATTATGGCTAGTGAATGCTTCAAGGTTTTCAATCTTACCTTCTAATTCAAACACTTCAGTGTAAAGCTCAACCGCAGCATGGGCAGTATAAGATCCGGCACAACCGCAGGCTGCTTCTTTGTTTTCTTTAGTGTGTGGCGCTGAGTCGGTACCGATGAAGAATTTTTTGCTACCGCTTGTGGCTGCTTCAATCAGCGCTTGTTGATGAGTGCCACGCTTTAAAATAGGTAAGCAGTAAAAGTGTGGCTTGATACCACCCACTAGCATGTGATTACGGTTATAAAGGAGGTGGTGCGCGGTAATTGTTGCGGCAACGTTGTCGTTGGCATTGTTTACAAAGTCTGCAGCGTCAGCGGTTGTGATGTGCTCTAGAACGATTTTAAGGTTAGGAAAATCGTCGACAATAGGCGCTAGTACCTTGTCTAGGAACTCTTTTTCACGGTCAAAAATATCCACATCGTGAGTGGTCACTTCGCCGTGGATCAGTAGCAACATCCCGACTTCTTGCATTGCTTCGAAAACAGGGTAGATATTTTTAGCCGATGTCACACCTGAATCTGAGTTGGTGGTTGCTCCGGCAGGATAAAGCTTAGCAGCAACGACCGCGCCAGAGGCTTTCGCTTTACGAATTTCATCAGGGGTTGTGTTGTCTGTTAGGTAAAGCGCCATCAGTGGTTCAAATCGCTCACTGTGATTTTGAGCTTGAATGCGGTCGCGATAAGCAATAGCCAGTTCAGTATTGGTCACAGGTGGGACAGTATTCGGCATAAT
>NZ_JBNGCJ010000440.1:0-11718 GCF_049974785.1 Vibrio genomosp. F10 str. 9ZD137 | reverse complement strand
ACCGCCCATGATATCAGCGGCAGATGCTAGATAATCTTTGGCATCTTGTGTGGTTTTTACGCCACCCGCGGCTTTAAAACCGACCTTGTCTTGCATACCCAGATCGTAAATAGTCTGAACCATAATCTTTGCCGCTTCTGGCGTGGCGTTGACCGGAACTTTACCTGTTGACGTTTTTACGAAATCAGCACCAGCACGAATCGAGATCTCTGTTGCTTTTCGGATCAAATTTTCTGTTGCCAGTTCACCGGATTCAATGATGACTTTAAGCGCAACATCTCCACACAACGATTTCGCTAATTGGATCATTTCGAAACCGATCTGTTCATTGCCAGTCATTAATGCTCGGTAAGGAAAAACAATATCAATTTCATCGGCACCATAAGCCAATGCTGCGCGAGTTTCAGATAGCGCGATATCCAAGTCATCGTTTCCGTGAGGGAAGTTAACGACAGTCGCCACTTTGATTGACTCTGTCTTTTGTACTTTAAGTTGTTTTTTCGCTATCGGGATAAATCTTGGGTAGATACAAATCGCTGCTGTAGAGCCAAATGGGGTCGATGCGTTTCGGCACAGTTCAATTATACAGTTGTCTGTTTCTATATTCGTCAACGTCGTCAGATCTAAAAGGCCAATTGTGTGTTTGGCCACGCTTGAAAGTGTGTTCATTGAAAATCCTAGTAACTAATCAAGGATAGAAGAGCGTCTCAGAAATGAGCGCTCTTCCATTCGGAGGGGTTAAAAAGCAAATGAGATAAATACACCGGCGATAGCGGCACTCATTAGGTTTGAACAGCTTGCTGCGACCAACGTTCTGAAACCGTGTCGAGCAATGAAGTTTGTACGTGCAGGGCAAAGTGTACCCAGGCCACCAATCAGAATTCCCATAGAGGCTAAGTTGGCAAAACCACATAACGCAAAGCTTATGATGACTTTTGATTTTTCGTCGAGTACGTGAAGACCTTGCTCAAGTACAACACTTGCATCTTTTAAATACGGAGCGAAATCAGAGTAAGCAACAAATTCATTGATGATAATTTTCTTACCAATCATTGCACCAGCAATGGAAATATCAGCCATAGGTACGCCTAATAAAAACGCCAGCGGAGAAAATATCCAACCTAGTATTAGTTCCAGAGATAGATCCATACCTACGAACGAGCCAACGCCACCAAGAACAGTGTTAACCAGTGCCACTAGGCCTATCATAGCTATCAGCATGCCACCAATGGCAACTGCTAGTTTAAGGCCACTTGCAGCACCTTCTCCAGCTGCACCTAAAACGTTCTCAGCACGTTTTTCGGAGAAGTTAGTTTCTTTGCTTACCGTGTATTCCGGAGTCTCGGTTTCAGGCATGATCATCTTGGCAAACAAAACACCACCAGGAGCCGCCATGAATGACGCGGCCAGTAGGTATTCCATCTGTACGCCCATCATTGCGTAGCCTGCGAGAACTGTGCCTGACACTGATGCCATACCACCACACATCACAGCAAAGAATTCTGAATCACTCATTTTAGCCATGTATGGCTTAACGACCAATGGAGCTTCACTTTGTCCAACAAACACATTGGACACGGCTGACATCGACTCGGCTTTGGATGTACCCAAAACCTTAGCCATAGCGCCACCAATTATGCGAATGACATATTGCATCACACCTAGATGGTACAGAACTGCGATCAGCGCGGAGAAAAAGACCACCAAAGGCAACACATTTAAAGCAAAGACAAAGCCAATGCCATCCACTGAGAAGTTAACTAAGTTACCAAATAGAAAGTTAATGCCTTCCTTACCACTGTCCAGAACGGCATGCACGCCATGTGACATCCCCTCAAGTACAACTCGTCCCATAGGTACATATAATACCAATGCACCAATCACCAATTGCAATAAGAAAGCAGCTCCGACAGTACGTAACTTAATTGCTTTTCTATTTGTAGACGCTGCGTAACCAATACCTAGTAAAGCAGCTATCCCTAAAAATCCGATCGCAAACATTAGGTTACCTTCCTATTAGAAATTTTCAGCCATAAATGCTTTGATAAGAGAGACGAAATCCGCTTCAGCAAGTTTGGCGCATTTTAGTGTTTGATCGTGTGATAGCTCAACATCACCTAAGCCTTCTGCCATATTTGTAATGGCACATAAAGCAACGACAGGTAAGCCACAGTGTGCAGCAGAAATGACTTCTGGTACCACTGACATACCAACTACGTCCGCTCCAATGATTTGCATCATACGAATCTCTGCAGCAGTCTCAAAATTTGGACCAGTGTAAGAAACGAAGACACCGTCATTTAAGTGTATGGAGTGCTTGTCTGCAGTTACTCTCATTTTGGTGCGCAAATCTTTGTCGTAGGCATTTGCTAAACTGAAGAATCTTGGACCATATTCTTCATCATTGGCGCCAGTCATTGGTGAGTCAGGCATGGTATTAATGTGATCGTTAAACATGACTAGTGAGCCAACATCGATGCGATCTGGGCGTAACGAGCCAGCTGCGTTAGTTACAAGTAAAAGATCACAACCTAATTTCTTAAACGTACGTACTGGTGTTGTCATCACCTTCATTGTCTGATGTTCATAATAATGACCGCGGCCTTTCATACATACAACGTCTACGCCATTCATTGTTCCAAGCACTAGCTCACCTGAGTGACCTTGAACAGTACTCACTGGAAAACCATCTAGTTCTTCGTATGGAATGCAGACTTTATCTGTTAACTCATCAGCAATTACGCCAAGTCCTGAGCCTAAGATAAATGCGGCTTTTGGTGCAAAATTGGGTTTACGCTCGCGAATGGTTTGTAGGGCATTGATTACTGGATCATGTGACATAGTGGTATCTCTTATAAATAATTAGTTCGTAATAGATATTAATGGCGTTCCACAACACAAAACACCACAAAATTCAGCGCTATCATGCTGAATATCCGCACAATAAAGACACCTAAAAACAAATTAAAATATTTAAAAATCAATATCTTGAATAAAAAAAAGGAGAGTATGTATGAACTCGATATCTAATAGATGGTTTTTTATTTGATTTTAATGTGACATTGAATGTTTTAAAGTGTTGAAATAATTAGATAGTTGTTCCAATACCTATTGCTGGATCACTTTTTGTTTCTACACTAATTTGTATGGGAAATAGAGCAAACATTTTGTGGGTTGGAATCATTTTAGAGGTATGAAATCCAGTGAAACGAGAACAAACTACAGAGAAAAATCATCTTATTCTGTGGTTTGCTTTAATAGTCTTGGTTGCCTGTTATGCCGACGTAAACGAGTTATGGCTATTCTGAGTTGCGCCCTTTCTAATTTAGCAAAGCATGAATTAATTGAAGTATTGTAACTCGCTTAGTCGAGTGTCCAGTTTTACTGGAGCAGATCAGGGGCTAGTAGATTTCCTTATTTAACACTACATATGTAGTAGTCAGCCCAAGTGATCTACGTTCTTTTTTAAACTCCTTTAACTTCCACCTCATGTACTCTTCCTCTGGTTCATGCTTATCCCATTGGCTGTCATCATCTTGACTCACATCATAACGTTCAAGAATCTTCCCTTCCTTGATGGTCCAAATCTCCCAATCCATTAACTGGGCTAACTTTATTACTTTCAACAGGTGTGATCTAACAGCTAGATATACACTATGTTCAAGATGCTCTTCAGGTTTATCTGGTAGTGGTAGTACTTGCTCTATATAGCACTCAAGCTCTGTGAGAGTAATTCTCATTTCCAACATAGTATTTGATAAGTAATAATCATCGCTATTAAGGTAGAAATTAATATGATCTGACATCCTTTGAAAAGAGTCGTCTATGTCGATTATTACCTGTTCCCTAAAATCCTCATCAACTATAAGCTTATATGAATCCTGTCTAGCCAATCGCATTAGGGCTATGTAGATCTCACTACGCATCTTAACTAATTTTTCAAGTGCTGATAATTGAATATCTAAGGCCTGGTTCCACCGAGCTTCAAAGAGTTGGTCATCATGCCTCTCTTGCTGTCTCTCCTGAGTCCACCAGTAACCACACACAGCTACACCAGCAGCAAACGAATAGACAAAGATTTGTTTCAATACATCTCTGACATCCTGTTTATTGAATTCAAATTGATTGGTTTTTATGAACCAGTAACAGAACATTATCAAAACTATTGCTATTAAAACTACTACCAGCCACTTTAGATACTTTTTCATCAAACAACCTATACCTAACTCATTGATAGACACAGTACAACTAATATGAAATCAGGGTCAAACAGTAGTTGGCTGAACTAAATAACCACCGTAGTTAAATCGGATTTTTTGATATCAGTAGAATGAGACACAACTAAATCTTTTATGAACTCAGTTTCGTTATATTACCCACTCTATAGATAATATAACTACTGTGGATAAATTGAATGCAAGAGCCAAAAGTCTTTATTTCTTATAGCTGGTCCAGTAAACAACACCAAGAAATGGTGAAGTATTGGGCTGATAGACTCATCGCTGATGGAGTTGACGTAATCATAGATATTTATGACCTAAATGAAGGGGATAATAAGTACTCTTTTATGGAAAGCATGGTTACAGATAAAGATGTAACCCATGTGCTCATAGTGTGTGATGGAAAATATACTGAAAAAGCAGATGCAAGAGCTGCAGGGGTCGGCACAGAGTCAATGATCATTTCCAGTGAGGTCTATAAAAAGGTTAAACAAAGTAAGTTTATTCCTATTTTATGTGAATTTAGTGAGAGTGATGGTGAACCAATTGCTCCTGTATTCATGGATTCTAGAATCGGTATCAACTTTTCTAGTCCTGAACATGTAAATGAGAATTGGGAACAACTAGTTAGATTACTATATGGAAAACCTCTTCATGTGAAACCTAAAAAAGGAGCTGTTCCATCTTTCATTACTGATGATAAACCTTTACCAAATAATGAATCCGTTGCAAAGTTTGAATCACTTAAACAAGCCATTCTTCAAGATAAGAAAAGCATAAAACTTTGTAGAACAGACTTCATTAAATCTTGTATTGATTATTCTGATAAGCTTCGCATTAGAGAAAGACCAGATCTACCTAACTTTGGAGACAAAGTGCTAGAAGATTGTAGAAAACTAAAGGTTGTGAGAAATCAATTATGTGACTGGGTGATTCTTGAGAGTCAAACAACAAATCAAGAAGCATTGACTGAAGATATCATCGCAGTATTAGAGCAACTAATTGAACTAAAGGGTAAACCAGTTGAGATTTCGTCATGGAATGATTCATGGTTTGAAGCCCATGATGTGTTTATTTACGAAACCTTTTTGTACATCGTAGCGTCATTAATCAACACTAACTGCTACCACGCACTCTATGAAGTACTTTCTACTAACTATTTACGGCCAATCAGCGAGCGTAATTCAGTGCTAAATTTCACGGACTTCAGGGTCTTCTTTGGACACTCGGAGCACTTACAAAAGGTACTTCGACCAAAGGAAAACCTGTACTCACCAGAAGCTGAGTTAATAAAAATGCAAGCAGATAGAGAGGACATCTCTTTCTCTGACGTAATGCAAGCCGATTTGCTTCTCCTTATGATGGCATCTGTACATAGTAATCACTGGTATCCTGCTACTTTACATTACGCAGAACACAGTCAAGCATTTCCATTATTTGTGCGTGCAACTCAGCACAAGCACTTCAAGAGACTAGTCCAGATAACAGGGATTGAAACTAGTAAAGAGTTAAGAGAAAAAGTCATCCATCACTTAAGCGCAACTAAGATTAACTACACTAGAGGTTTCCATCATAGTAACTTTGCAGAAATGATGAACCTTGAGCACTTAGACACCATCAAATAGCCACAGAAACAATAAAGGGAGCTTAATTGCTCCCTTTTCTTTACCTCATTAGTAGGTATATCTTCTCTCAACTTGCTGTATCTATACCTTTGTACTCACTGGTTGTAGTGGATTAGTAAATTTGGCCACGTAGTTAGATGAGGAAAGGTAAGTCAAATGAAGCTTCGGTGAAGTGTGTGTTGAATCAGTCGAAACAAGGAATGGGGCACTTCTGGGTTAGTAGCTTTGCTAATCTAAGCATCGACATTTCGCAACTGACAGCATTCATTTGGGCGCATAGAAGACAATAGACAAATAGGTGAACCCAATACTGGTCATTCAGTTTCTGCCTACTACGGGGCTTAGAACCTAACTTACCGAGGGTAAATACTCATGTGAAAAGATTTCTTTCAAGTCAGTAAGTTAAAAAGGCTTCTTTCGATCTTTTTCATCTCGAGTGTCGTTATTTTTAATTGAAGTCGATAACTCTGCGAATGGGTTTTTAGAGAGTTCCAAGTGCCTACACGCCCAGCTATATATACTGGAGCACCTTTGTATGTATCTAGCGGCTGTAACATCGATAATTGTAAGTAATCCAAACTCTTTATTTCTTTCAATGGTTTCAAGTACCGACATTGGTATGTATTGGGTCAGATTGATTTTCAGGTTCAGCAATCTTTTGCCTAAGTTTAAGTTCTAGCTTAAGAGCAAGTAAAACAGCACGCTGTAATCTCTGGTGTGCAAGGATCTTTTGGGTTCGGTTCGATTGTAGAATTGGGCTTGAAATGCGTTTGGGATTTGATAACAAAAGTACCAAATACCTGAAGAAGAACGTTGAGTAAGATAGCGCATGTTTAGTACCACTATTTAGTACCAATTGGCTTTCTGAGCTATATTTGTAGGGTAATCATTTGATAAGTAAGGATAAAGCAGTAGAAGGTGATGCTTGCAAGAAGTTATAAATTTATAGCACTCTACATACTGACACCGACAATCCATTGAAATTGTTATAATTAAAATAGTTAATTTTTAGTAGCATCATTTCACTACATACTAATCCGGCCCATTGTGCGATCTTTGAGCCGAAGACCACCAAAATATATCACGCAGAAATCGGCTTTCCATCATCACTCTCATGACTGATTAAGCTTCTAGCTGCCCTGTTATGACGAACTGATCATAACGCTTCCTAACTAGCATCTTAAATGAGGGATATTGCTTGAACGCCTCAACGATCTTATCGGGAGCAATCTTCGCGTTCAACAATTCGACCTGAACATGCGTAAACAGATTCACAAAGAGTATGCTGTTTAATGTAAAGGCGTGCTCTGTTTTAGCATAAGGACAGCGCAGGATGGAGAGAAAACATCGAGCATTCTCCAAGGTAATTGGACGCCCTTTTCGCCATAGGTCGAAGCGTTTTTTTATAGCTTGTAAATCAGGATCTACAGTATCAATTTCGATGGCTAAATCAGGATCATCATGCTGCGCTTTCAAGACATCACGGTAAAGTTCGCTCCATTTGATATCGCTTTTTTGATAACGATCATTCGCCCAGCCTTGTTTAACATTTTGTAGTAAGAGTTCCCCTGACGGGTAAAACATTATGCCTTTAGAGTTAGGCATGCTGTTTGGTAAACATTTACTCAAAATAGAGTGTTCCTGTGACTCACTATCAAGCTCCAAGTAAAGCTCAAACAATGCGCCCCAATACATAACCATATGAATAATATACTCATAAATGGACTGCACTGTAGGAGATTCTGCCTCAAATTTATGGACTAGAAACCATTCCCTAAGATAAGGAGCAAGACTCTCAACACTATTGGTTTGTGCATTCTGCTTTATAAATTGATATTCAAGGTCAAAGTGTGCATCAAGAAAAGACCAATATTTAGCTAACTCATGGCTCTCTTGCCATCCATTACGATAACCATCAATAGTTCCTTTCACACATACCCAAGCCCCAATATGTGCAGGTTCAATACCGGAAGACAACGCTTGCGCCCTTTCTACAAAACTACTACCAAAATAGCTAACCACTGAATCCACATCCAAACCATTAGTTCTGAATTTTCGGAAAAACTGATGATCGTGAGTGATATTGGAGTCATTTTTTATCCCTCTCGCCATTTTAACCAGCAAATCTGAGTCCGACTCAACAACCTTTGAGGCTATAAGCAGTAGTTTAGGTAAGTGATTAAACAATATTCCACGGTTGCATTCTGCGTTAAACATATTTCAGCCAAATGTCCCTTTTTTCGGCTCTGATTGATAAGAGAATACTATCGAACCTAAACAAAGGACAAAGTGATGGCACTAACAAAACCGCAGGACAATTCCTCCAATATGCCAAATGCCAACAAGGGCACCAATGGTACGAACAAACAATACGACCAGGTGCATGGGAATCGGGGAAAACAAATTCAACACAACAAGCGAAACAAAGGAGAATAACCATGGGTAGAACATCCAACGACGATCGCAGCGACAGTATGAATCCAAACAATGACGCATACTGGGATAGCTTAGATAACCATTCTGATCAGTTAAACCCTAATAATGATGAATATGCAGGGGATTACGAAGACGAAGATTGATTAATACAACGAAAGCTCAACCTCAGTTGTATTATTTGCTGCTAGCGTTTTAGATTTACTGACTCTAAATCTGACTAGATCACCCCTGAAACCGGTTAACCGTTGTACGATAGCTGCTCGCTTTAACTGGTTTCAATCCCTGCTTAACTCTCGATTGATTGAGACCGTCTACAAGCTCCAAGAAATCATTATGTGCTTGCGTGTAATTCACTCTGATATGCCTTAATGAATGCTCTTTTACTACGCGTAGCAAGAGTTTTTCGGCCTCGGCATCAATATAATGGGCTCGATTGCCCTTGAGTGCATGAGCAGGTTTTAACGCTTTCTTTTGCCAACCCGATTTAACGTACACGCTGACCCACTCTGCTAACGTTCGCCAACTCGGCGGATTGGCATCTTCAATGTTTGCTGAGAACGCTGCAAGCCAAGGAACAAGTCGCTTTTCCGTATACGCCGGAACATCAGAATCCAACACTCCCCTCACATACGCATAGCGTCTTTCCATTGTTTTCTCGTATTCCAATTCTCGCTTCGCTTTTTGGGGGTTTCCCTTCTGGAGCTTCGTCTTTTTGCCTACGGGATTAACAAAAACGGTTTCAGGGAGAGTATCTTTAGATATGGTGATCAACAGCCCTTTTTCTATATGCGATTCTAATTGGTCTTTTGCAAAGGAAAAGTGGCCACCATGTTCGATATCTTTAATGGTGATTTCAGTTCGGCTCACATCACTCACCTGATAATGAGAGCACTTGCCACCTCGATAGCGCTTCACAAGAATAAGATTAGGATCTCTAAAATTCATTATTCATCCCGTTATAAGGCTACAGAAATAAACAACCAGATGGTCACTTTCTGAAACGCTGTAATGTGGTTTCATAGCTACTTGGAGTAAGCATCGGTAGCCCTTCGTTGCATCGACGCTCATTCAGCCGTCCCATTCGCTCAATAAAATCTCGATGTGCTTTGCCTATATTAATTCTCACTGAAGACCTAGCATGCTCAACGATAACCTGAGATAGCAATTGATCTACTTCAGGGGGCAATCGATTGGAGTGATTACCTTTATTATGATGACGTGGGAGCAGCGACGCTTTTTTCCATCCCGATTCATTAAACGATTTAAGCCATCGGATGAGTGTTTTATATGATGGAGGGGATTTATCTTCGATTTCTGCAGCTACCTTACTAATCCACGGTGTTAGCCGATTTGCTGACAATGCAGGAAGATCAGAATCCAGTACTTTGCGCACATAGAAATATCGACGCTCTACCTCCATTTTATTCGCCGCTTTCTTTCCAACGGCGATAGGCTTGGTTTTCTTTTTGACGGCATTGATGAACAAAACGTCGGGAACACTATTTTTGGCCGTAATGATAAGAAGACCATTGTTAATATGGCTTTCTAATTGTGATCGTTTAAAGGAAAAGCATTCGCCATGCTCTATATCCTGTAATGACACCCATTCGGTATCAAATGAATTCACTTGAAAATAGGATTTCTTTCCGCCACGAAAACGCTTAACAAGAATAAGCTCAGGATCTCGAAAATTCATGACGTCTCCTCTTTTTCTAAACGAGTGGCTTCCACATCATGCGGCTACAAGCCTTCATTTAAGGTATACCCTAAGTTAACAAACTCATCGCCTCTCAATAATGTTCATTTAGAGTGGATAAACACTTTAAATGACACTATCTTCAATAAGTCTAGATGCTAAATGAGCAAATTCAATGAGCAAGGTCGGCTACGCACGAGTTTCCACTACAGAGCAATCATTAGATCTTCAGATTCAGAAACTCACGGAAGCAGGTTGTATCAAAATCTTCTCTGATACTTCGACGGGGTCAGACATCAAACGTCAGGGTTTGGTGGACCTAATGGAATACCTAAGAGCCGGTGATACCCTCGTTATTACACGAATCGACCGTATCGCTAGATCTGTGCTAGATTTGCAGCAGATGGTCAAAACCTTTAACGAGCAGCAAATTCTACTGACCGCTTTAGAACAACCTATCTCAACAGATTCTGCATCCGGAAAAGCGTTTCTCGATATGTTGGCCGTCTTTGCCGAGTTTGAATTAAACATTCGCAGAGAACGTCAACTTGAAGGAATCGCGGCAGCAAAAGCCGCAGGAAAATACAAAGGTAGGAAACCACTCTCGAACGCAATAAAGCAACAAGTTATCAGTATGCATTCTGAGCATCAAAAAATTACACAGATCTCTAGTGTGCTAGGTATTTCAAGAAACAGCGTATACAAGATACTTAACGACAACCGCAATGGTTCTTGAATGGTATGAATACACTTTTACTCTAAAGCGCTGGCAGCAACTCAACAACATTACATTCTAAGGCTTGTGCCAAGCCATACACTTTTTCGAGTGTAATATTCACTTCACCACGTTCAATACGGCCAACGTAACTTCTGTCTATATCAGCAATGAGCGCGAGTTTATCTTGAGAGATGCCTTTTTCTTTGCGTACCTCACGTAATTTCGAGCCAAATTTAACCGCTAAGTCTTTCATTTTTAATCCAAGTTAAAATGAAAACTATCCTTACTTGCGGCATATAAAGCCACGGATTATAATCCGCATTTAAAATCCCACTCGAAATTTCGGTAAACAAAATGTCCAGTAAGCCAATTCATCTAATTCCGTTTCTCTATCAAATTCTCATTGAGGATCAACTTGATGATTTCTCTGTATTAGAACTTAGGGATCGATATCTGGCTCTCGCTGGTTCCACAGTCGATAATGCAGCAGCAAGACGACTGGTGTACCGACATATCCTACGCCTAGAAAATAAACAGCTACTGTGTAAAGTAAGCGTTAAAGGCACCAAAAAAGTGACGTATCAAAAGACTGAGCTGTTTTCAAAAACAACCTGGGAACTCTCGAAAAACAACAGCACTACCAAAGTCAGCGAAAACCATAACAGCTCTTATGAAAGCAAATCAAATTCGCCTAAAACGGTTCTTCAAGAAAGATTAGAGCAATGTGAAAGTGACTTTTTAGCCTGCTTACATGAGTTTGAAACCTATCAAGGTCTTAGTTCTGAGTTCCCTCATTTAAAAGAAGGCTTACATGATGTAAGGAGCAAGACCAAGATTCAAAGTTCAAAATTGGTTGGTCAGATAAGAGCAATTAAAATGGCATTAGCACTATCATGATAGCTTTGCGCCAGTGGCAATCAGAGTGCGTCGAACTGGCCCTGCATCACTATCAGAAAGGTCAGTCTCACTTCCTCTGTCTTGCAACGCCTGGGGCTGGAAAGTAAGTAGATCGGAAGAGCGGTT
>NZ_JBNGCJ010000439.1:0-378 GCF_049974785.1 Vibrio genomosp. F10 str. 9ZD137 | reverse complement strand
TGCCGCTTAGCAGAGCGTTAGCTTTCAGGGGATTTACGTGGAGTCTATAGAAGCAATTAAAACCAATTACCCAAATTTACCTGATGATTATCTTTCTTGGCTTGTAGCAAATGGGGGATCTGAAACAAATACAGGGTTTATGATCTACTCAAGTCCAATTCCATGTAGTGAAATTATTGATGGGCTGGATAATGAAGAGGAAGTTATCCTTATTGCTGATGACATGGCTGGCTACTCTATCGGTTATATGAAATCATTCGGCAATTGGAATTTAGTTGGAATTGATAGCTGCACTCTTGAAATTGACATTATTGAAGGTGTTTTTTGCGAGTACATTGAAAGCTAACAAGGCGTTTAAACGGAACTAAAACAGTGGGT
>NZ_JBNGCJ010000438.1:0-2308 GCF_049974785.1 Vibrio genomosp. F10 str. 9ZD137 | reverse complement strand
ACCGCTCTTCCGATCTTAGTGATGGACAGTGGATAGAGGACTTCATCCCAGTTATTCTGTATTCCCACATCATTGATACTATGCAAGATTCCTATCGCATCCCAGGCCTTAATACTGGGTCCTTCTATTTGAGCAAAACTCGGCGTGTTACCCGCTAAAGCTCGTGCTTGTAATACGGTCATGGCGCTGTCACCACCACCGCCTAACACCGATGAAGTCGTGATTTCTTGTGGAGATTTCGACAGATGATCTTCAAGTATAGTCAGTGCTTTTTGTTCACCTTTTGATGTCCACCAATGTAAAAATTCAACGTCGGCCAAGGCGTGGAAGCTAGGCAATAGCAGACTGGTACCAAGTGCAGTCAAGGTACATAACGTCGTATAAGTGCAGCGATAAAAAAGTGTCATAGTGAATCTCTTGGGAATCAATCTCTTGGAAAAAGTAATGTGGCGCAAAGACCACCACGTTGCGTTATGGTTAGCTCAAGACTGCCGCCGTGGGCTTTGATGATACTTTGTGAAATTGTTAGTCCTAAGCCATTTCCTTCTTGTTCTTTGTTAAAGGAACCTCGAAAATAGGGTTCGCATAGTTTTTCGAGGACCTTACTATCAACATTAGTGCCTTGGTCTTCAATTTTCACTTTCAATTCAGTGTCACTATCGATTAGCACTATGTTAGCCCGCTCGCCATATTTAAGTGCGTTGTCGACTAAGTTTTGTATGCACCGTTTAATCGCTAATGGCTTTCCAGAAAAGGGGGCGTTGGCATGCCCATTGATCGTGACAACGTTTGGGTCTTCACAGATAAACGATGCTATGTGGTGAAGCAGTTGGTCAATATCAATGGGTTCAATTTCTTCGTGAATATCGGTCTCTTTAATGCACTGCAATGCGCCTTTGACCATCAAATCTAAGTCATTGGTAATGCGCGTAAACCGTTCTCGCTCTGTAGCATCATCGAGCATTTCAGAGCGCAGTTTTAAGCATGCAATCGGCGTTTTTAAATCGTGAGAAATCGCGCTAAAGAGCATCTCACGATCTTTAATATGGCTATCGATTCGTCGGTTCATTTTATTAAATGCTCTCACCGCTGCTTTTAATTCATTGCTTCCTTCTTCTTTCACTTCAGGGACTTTTAATCGTGTCGACATTAAGGTTGCCGCTTTGGCTAATTGTCGAATTGGGCGAATCTCTCGACGAACGACAAACCATGTACAAATCATGAGTAAAACAGCCGATAGAAACAATGTGAGCCATTCTCTCAGGTCAAAATAGTTGGTTTCTAATGCGATGTAAGGTGCCGGCAATACCGCCGCTAGGTAGAACCATTCTCCTGGTGCTACCTCAACCTGCATCACTAGTATTGGTGGGTTGATGTCACCATAGGACAATGAATAATGAGCCCATAATAAAGGCAGCCCATCGATAGAAAGCTCATTGTTAAACACGCGAAGATCATCACGCAGGGTAAATTCCACTTTAATGTTTGGCGTCCCCTCAAGTTCATCGTAAAGGACGGATTCTACTTCATTGATGACAAGTGTTTTTCGTTCGCTTTGAGGGAGCGCTTTTACGGGGATCTCATGGTTATTGAGTGAAACAAAAAATCGGGTTCCTCCCATGCTTCGTAATTGGTTAAGAACCAAATGGCGATATTCTGAAGGCAGTGTTTGAAAAAATGAAATAGTAGAAGAGGCACTGCGCGCCAAACTGTGGACGGTTGTAGTGAGGCCTTGTTTATCTCGTTCACTGGTGTGTTGATACCAGAAAACCCCAGCGAGCATTTGCGCCAACATGATCACGAGTAGAAGGAACAAGCTTGTGCGGGCTGCTAAAGAATTTGACCATAATCTAGCTTTCATGTTGAGCCTCATGCATTTGAGAACTATTCATATTGAGCTTGCGTGGTGAGCATATAACCTTTGTTCCGTACAGTAATGATGAGAGAGCGATCCTTATCTTCTAAGTGATGGCGTAACCGGCTGATTTGAACGTCGATCCCTCGTTCTAATGGGTCCGCTTCTCGTCCCCAAATTTCACGAGCAATATCATCTCGAGAGAGTATTGACTCAGAGTTGCTGACAAATAATGACAGTAATGTTAAATCGGCACCGCTTAACTGTTTAATGGCATGACTTGGAATATGGATAAGCTGGCGAGTTACGGTGTCTATTTGCCATTCACCAAAGCGGATTTTGCGCGCTAGCTTGGTTGAACTGGAAACGTGACTTCGACGTAAAATGGTTTTAATTCGGGCGAGCAACTCGCGTGGGCTGAAGGATTTGGTAATGTAAGATCGGAAGAGCGGT
>NZ_JBNGCJ010000437.1:0-13610 GCF_049974785.1 Vibrio genomosp. F10 str. 9ZD137 | reverse complement strand
GTCTATGAACGAGGGATATGGCCGTACTTAACCGTTTTGTTTGCGGTACTTTGGGTGGTTTCGTTGGGCGTTATTATCCGAATGAAGAAACAAGCGAATCAAGCCGAACATAGAAACGACAATGTGGCCGTCAGCGACAGTTCAAACTTAGAGGCATTGAAACAGGCGATAGGCACACGTGATGCTATAAAAAGCCAGTTTTACCTGTCCCGCTGGCTACAAGAGCAAGGGTCGCTAACCGAAGATGAGTCAGAATCTATCGAGCACTACTCGTCCAAACTTGGGTCAGCGTATGCTCAAATCAACCATCAAGAGATCTCAAAGGAAGAATACAAAACGCTCTTTTCCTTGATGAAAAAAATCGAAAAGAGGCAAGCAAAGGCTGTAGATACCCTTACTAAGCTGTAACCTAAACGCGGCTATTTGTTGAAATACAGTTAATTGAAATGCAGTTAACTGAAATACAGCTTGGCGAATACAATTTAGCGACATGCCGTTTAGTAACATACCGTTTAGCGGCATGTAGAGGCATTGAGTCTAGAAAATGACGAGAGGGGCTAGAATCAGAGTTTAAGTTACCTCTCTTTACTTTGCAGACAACAAAACGGCTCAGAAGGCCGTTTTATTGTCAGAAGTGCATTAACGTCATTCGTTCAAACTAGAGCTGACACATCGACTTTAACGCTAGTTTATACGGGCGTGTCATTTACATTGTGTATCATTTCACCTTTTCATGATGATCCATAATACTCATTACGCAATTTCGCCCTTCCTCTTTTGCTCGGTATAACGCTTTATCCGATTCACCGTACAACAAATCAAAGTTAAATTTATCGGTGTCCAGTTCCATAACAGTGTAACCAATGGAAACCGTTAATACATCCTGAGTTGGGCTGGGCTTATGAGGGATAGATTCCATTTCAATATCTTCACGAATGAGTTCCGCCAGTACTCGTACTGATTCGATGCTTTTATTGGCCACTAACAACACAAATTCTTCGCCACCGATTCGGCAGAAAACTTCATCGTCATGCTGGGTATATCGTTTCAAAATGTTCCCCACACGCATTAACGCAATGTCGCCCTCTAGATGACCATAATGATTATTAAACAGCCCAAAATGGTCGATATCTAACAAAATTAAACCATATTTTGTTTTGACTTGTTTTTGCGCCAAACATTTGCTTTCCATTAGGTGCTCTAACATCCGACGATTGCCGAGCCGTGTTAGAGGGTCCATTTTAGACAATAACTCGAGCTTCTCATTCGCTTCTTCCAGCTGCTTCGTTCTACTTTTCACCTGCTGCTCAAGACTCGCATTCAGCTCGTGAATCGCCTGCTGAGCACGGGTTCTTAATAGGACCTCTGTCAGGTTGGAGGCAAACATGCGTACCACCTCACGCAACTGAGAAGTAAGCGGAGTTCGCTTCAAAAGGTTATCCGCTGCGATAAATGCGATGGGCTCGCCGCTGTTACTCGTTAGCATGGTCATTGCTGTCCAGCCAAACCCCACAATATTAAAATCGTGGTAAATGGGCACCGACTCTTCAAACACCACTTCATTTGGGCTCTGACGTGCCAAATTGACAATCGTACGATCATGAGTTGATGAACGATAATAGGATTCATCAACCACATTACCCTGTATATCGGTTCCCCACGTCCCTTGCATGTAGCTGCACTCTGAATCAGTAAGGAAGACCGCAAGCCGATCAATGCCCAGTCGATTGATTGCGAACATAACCGCAGATTTACACACTTCACTGGTTTTCATGCATCGTGACAATTCAACCATACTGGCATGCAACATGCGGACATTCTGCTCTTGGCGCTTACGGATGTATATCTGCGAGAGGTGAGAACCAAAGGCTTCCAGTGCCTGTTTCTGATAGGAGGTAATTGGCATCCGGTTGATGAAATTGTCAACCGCTATCCAACCAATGGTTTCGGTTCCATCACGCAAGACCAGCATACCATTCCACCCTTGGCCTACCACCTTACCAGCGGTATACAAGGGCGCTTCTTCAATTAATACAACGGTACGATCTTCGTCAAACAGAACTTCAATATACTCATCTTCAAGCTGGTGCAGATCGTATTGAGTATGATGTTCACTGACGGTTTTTCCTTTTTCATTAGTCCCATAAGTCCCGCTAAAGCAGCGCTTTTTCATATCGAGGAGCATAAAAACAGCACGATCAAAGCCAAGATCCTGCCTGACAGACTCAACCGCAAATTTGTAGAGGTCATCTAACGTTTCTGGTGCCGACATATTCATCGCCACTTTTTGAACCAGTTTCATGTTATCGATAAACGCTTCACGCTGTTTAAGTTCATCAATATATTTAGCTTCTTTAATGTCTCTTTGCTTAAATTCTTGAGAAGCATCCCGTTCAGCTCGAATGCACTGCCAGCGCGAGGCAATAATAATTAAACAGTCAAATTGGCTCTTCTGGTCCAACTCGGTAAATACGCTTCCATCTACCCCTTCTAGAATAAGATATGTTCTCGCAGAAGGATGGTTGTCTAACATGAAGATGTAAGAATCGCCCCCCATGAGTGAAATAGGGTCCCAATTGCAGGTATTAATAGCTAGAGGTAACAAGCTATCAGACGTGTCAAACTGCGCTGCCCAACCCCAAAAGCTGCTCGGGTAATGAGAAAAATCGAGACCTTGAGATTGAGAATAAAGAGGCTTTGGTCGATCACCGGGCTTTGGCTCATTGACGATACTCATCGCTTTAGGTTGTATGAGTTCATCTAAATAGCTAAATAGGGTATGAGCCAGATACCGGTTACTTCTCGCTGATGATATCTGCTTTAAGAGCGCTCTTTGAAACATAATCTAAGCCTTATTTTTATTTTATGCTTCTATAGTCGCGGTCTCCCCTTATGCAATCAATCCATCACCGCCTTCACTGTTAACTCGGCCGCAAAATGACTATTTTGAGTTCAACATTCATGAGACAAACGACATTTATATGACATTGTTTCCAATGTTCTTCACCTTTCACGGTTGCATTTTTATTTATTTTCCAGAAAAAATAAATTCCGTTGTCTCGTTTGTCGAATTCATATGGTGAGTTTGATGGTATTTCAGTGCCCCAAAAAAGCCAAAATTGTCTATAATCATTAGATTCTCACCGGTTCATTCATGGTATCCATGTCTCGTATATCAATCTCTCTTAATTCGGCGCTATTGACAGTCATCATGACCTTGCTCGTATTACTCATGACACCACCCGTTTCTGGTTCAATACAACTGACGAGTTCTGTGATGATTTCTGGTCCAGATAGAGCAGATAGACTGAAAAGTGTAGATAAATCGAAAAGAGTAGAAAGTTCGAGAAACAGTACGATCGATCTGGTGAAAGTCGATAAGTCGAAGCGCAGAATGTACCTGTTGAAAGATGAGACTGTCATTCAAGAATTTCGCATTGCTCTCGGTGCTCGCCCAAAAGGACATAAGCTATGGGAAGGCGATCAAAGAACGCCCGAAGGGCTGTACAACCTCGATTTCGTTATTGAACATTCGGCTTTTTATCGCTCTATACACATCGATTACCCCAACCAGAAAGACATTGAATGGGCTCGATATAAAGGTATTAACCCAGGTGGGAACATTAAAATTCATGGTCTAAAGAATGGTGACCGTCGAAAACCAGAATACGTTCAGAGTTTTGATTGGACCAATGGTTGTATCGCCATCACCAATGCTGAAATGGATGTTTTTCTCAGTTTAGTGGAATCGGGGACTCCCATTTTAATTGAATGGTAAGCTAATGGAAAAATCAGGGGCGACGATGAGGGCACCCCTTTTAGTTGGATGGATGAATTTGCCCTAGACAGCCATCATTAACACTCTATCTACCTAATGCATTATTCACTTCCGTAACGCATTCAGTTTAGCTTGGGCAATACCATAAATAGTATCGATGGGGTAGCTGCCTTCATCACTCGCTACACCCGCCACTTTTCCAGTGAAGATTTCAATCGCTTCAGTGACATGCTCGATGGCCCAAATATGGAATTCACCTTTGTCGACGGCTTTAACTATGTCCGGTCTTAACATTAAGTTATGCATGTTAGAACGAGGGATCACGACTCCTTGCTCATTGGTGCGCCCCTTAATTTTACAAACATCGAAAAACCCTTCTATCTTCTCATTCACTCCACCAATTGGCTGTGACTCGCCAAACTGGTTCATTGAACCGGTAATGGCAATGTCTTGGCGGTTAGGTTGCTTAGAAAATGCCGAAACCACTGCACAAAACTCAGCCATGCTGGCACTGTCACCATCGACACCACCATAGGATTGCTCAAAGGTAATGTTTGTCGTTAGCGGTACCCTAGCCGTTTTGCCGAATACTGAAGAGAGATAAGCCGTTAAGATCATCACCCCTTTGGAGTGAATACTTCCACCAAGATCAACGCTTCTCTCTATATCAATCACTTCTCCATCGCCATATGCCGTAGTCGCAGTGATTCGGTTAGGGGCACCAAACATATGATCACTGGTGCTAAGCACCGACAACGCATTGACCTGTCCAACGGCTGCACCCTCTGTTTGAATGAGTGTAGTCCCATTAATGTAGCTTTCCATAACGCTATCTTGGAGTCGGCTAACTCTCATTATCTGATTACTCAACGCCTCTTCGACATGACTCGCTCGAATCATGTTGGAGTTAGCTTGGCGAGCAACGTAATTGGATTCGCGAATTAAATTTGCAATGCTCGCTGAGTGAAGAGATAGCTTAGTTTGGTCGCCTGACAAGCGCGAGCTATGTTCAATAATTCTTGCGATGGCTTTACGATCGCAATGAAGCAAGTTGTTATCATGAATGATGCTCGAAATGAACCTTGCGTAATGCAGTTCAGCTTCTGAGGTGCGCTTCATTTCATCTTCAAAATCAGCGGTAACCCGAAACAGTTCAATAAACTCTGGATCGTAATGTTGCAGCAGTTGATACGTACGGTGGTCGCCAAACAGGATAATTTTCACATCAAGCGGAATCGGCTCTGGGTCGAGTGATACCGCTCCGGTTAACGTGACCTCTTTTTCTAGCGAGGTGAAACTTAACTGCCTTGAGCGTAATGCCCGTTTAAGCCCTTCCCAAACATAAGGCTGCTCTAGCACTTTTTGTGCATCCATCATTAGCACGCCACCATTGGCTTTGTGCAAACTGCCAGGCCGAATCAACGAGAAATCGGTAAATACGGTTCCTTTGAATGTGGCTGTTTCTATATAGCCAAAGAGTGAGTGATAATTCGGGCTCTCTTCAACCACAATGGGGAAGTCCTCTCCTGAACGGCTAACCAGAACGTTCACTTTGTATCGTCTCGGAAGCTTTTTATCTAATGAAGCGGTGGCCATTTCACCTTGTTCGACGGCTTCATCTAAGAAAATATCGGCATTTTCAACAATGTCTTTTTGTAAGTCGGTGAGGTATGACTTGATCATGGAATAACCATTGTAATCAAGCTTCAACTGCTTAATGAAGTGGGTAATGACATCCAATGTCACTTCGTCGTTCAGCTTTTTAATTTTTTCACTGTAACCCTCTTCCCATTCAGTGAGTTGACGAACCATTGATCGCAACTCTATTTCCAATTCATCGATGCTGGCTCCGAACTCTTCTTGATCTTTCTTGCTGAGCTCGTCGAAAGATTCTTCAGTGTGTAATTCCTCCCCATCCATCGCAATAAACTGATAGTCGCCCTGTGTAGTTAAGGTCAGGCTAATGCCCTTTTCTTTCGCTTCCTTACCTATTTTGTCGAGCTCAACTTGTTGTTTGTCTGCCAATTGATTTTTAAGTTTTTCAGCACGAGAGATGTACATTTCATTGTCGAACGCTAAAGGCAATGCATTAACTAACTTGGTCATTAGCTTTTCTATGTCTTGCTTTAATTTTGCTCCGACTCCACAAGGTAATTTAAGCACTTTGGGTGTGCGGATATCTTCAAAATTAGCCACATAACACCAGTCAAACATGGTGTCTGAATCATGTTTGTGGCGGTTTAAATAGCGCAAAATCATCGTGCGCTTGCCCAACCCATTTTGGCCAATCGCGTAGATGTTATAGCCTTTCTCTTTGATAGACATGGCAAACTCTACGGCTTTCTGGGCTCTTTTCTGACCGACGATCTCGTCAATGGGAGCCAGTTCTTTGGTCGATTTGCAAGGCAACTGCTCTAATAGAGCCGTGTTATAAAGTTGCTCAGTGTTCAATCTTTGAATCGCCATCACTACCTCCTTGGTAATTATTGCTCTGGTACTTAAATCAGTTTAGATGCATTTCATCGATTTTTTAGTGACTTAGACCCAAATCGAGTTTAAGTGGACAAATATCCACCAATCTCATGTCATTAGCTCCTCCTCTAAATAAATCCTTTCAATTATGAATTTGGCCCTTGTAAATGATAATGAATTTCATTTACAATAATTTATCTCGCTGAATAAAGGATTATGATGAATATTCAACAATGTTGGAGGACCTTCCAAAAAGCCCAGCAATTATTGGAACAAGGGCACTGGCCAGAAGCACATTGTCTATTGGAAGATGTACTTCATTATATTCCTTTTCATATTAATGAAGCTCTATGTAAAGAAGAGGTGGAAGTGTGCCAGTTTATCGCTCTCATCTCGACGCTAAGGGATGCATCCATCGCGCAATCCCAAATATTACTCAAAATGGGGCGTCAACAATGTGCATTCGAGGTACTCAACCAGAGCTATTGTGAGTTCCAGTTCATCTCGATTGAAGAGTGCCCGTTGATATTAAAAGCACTCAGTGTCTTGAATAAGTACAGTGATGACCTTGTATTACATATTGGTCAATTATGTGTCTCTCAACGCAGTGCTACTTGGATGCTAGAGTTCGATACCTTACAAAAGTCGCATCACTACTTTAACCAAATTCGCACCGCATCGGGCCGGCAAACTCACTGCCACACTTTAAATTAATAAAATAGGCAGTTTATCAAAACTACGCCTATACTTAATGACATACAGTTTTTCGGTTTGGCCGCCGGAGTACAAGCGTTGCAAGGAAGCAGCGCTTTTCTTTATGTTCATTATCGAAACGGCGATCCCTAATCAACTGACTTATCAGATTTACAATGTAAACCCAGCCCAGAAATCGCTCCAAAACTTCTCCCGCCCTATCTATCATGGTGTTTACTTTGGGTGCATTTTTCTAAATTGAGTGAATGTAAGTGTTATTACCGCAGCATAATTCACTTCTGTACAGCCTGTTATCCCCTAGGTAAAATGCGCCCACATCGATGAAGGGCTGTCTCTCATTCTTCTTGACCTTTGTATTGCGACGTATGAGCACAAAAAATGAATCCGCAACCAGTATTGGCAAACAAGCTATCGTCTTTTAAACGTTCAATAGACCACTTACCACGACCAAAACGCTTTACGTTTCCCTATTACTATACGCCTCATCCACTTGCTGTCACTGCGATGAGTGAATTGCAACACTATTTAGCAACACAGAAAGAATGGAAACATGATTTTTCTGATCAAGGGAAAATGTTTGCGGTTTTAGTGGTCGAAACCCAGCAAGGGGAACTTGGGTATTTATCCTCTTTTTCTGGATCTAGTGTGCGCTCTAAATTACCTGACGAAAGTGACATTCCAAATTTCTTCGTTGACCCTATTTATGACCCTGGTGTTGACACGAATTCTCAAGCTCAATGGATTGAAAAAAAGAACACACTGGATGCGCATATTCTTTCGCTAACGGACAACCCGGTATTTATAGAAAGAAAAGCACGATATACAAGCATGAAAGCCCACGCTGAGACTGAAATTACTGACGGTCAAACCGCTTTAGTATTGAATAAAGCTAAGCGTAAAGAACGGCGCAAAGAAGCCGAATTGCGCCTCGGTAACGATCTTGATGAACAGCAATTGAAAGCGATCATTCACGAATTAGGTCGCCAAAGCAGTAAAGAAAAACAAGAACTAAAACTGATTAAAAATAAATGGAATCAATTGCTTGATGAGCTAAGTCCGCTTATTCAAGATACCGAAACCGAGATTAAAAACCTACAGCAAAAACGTCAACAAGTCATAGCGCGGATTGCAGATGAAAAGCACAAATCCTGTCGATTCTTAAATCGTGAAGGTGAATTAAAAAGCACGTATGACCTGTTCAATCTAGGCCGATCGAACCAAAAAAACGAAGCTAATGATCAAAAAGCCCCCATAGCGGGCTCGAGTGAAGAAAACCTGCCTAAATTACTGCAAACGGCTTTTCAATATGGATTGACACCTTTAGCTTTGGGAGAGTTTTGGTGGGGCGCATCGCCTTACCATCAAATTCGCCAACATAAAAACCTCTACCCCGTATGTCAAAGTAAGTGCTTTGAAATTTTGGAACACATGCTCGAAGGGATTGAAACCGATGAAAGTCCCCTAAAACAAACCCCTTCTTTAAATAAAGAGCTTGAAATCATCTACGAAGATGATGTGCTCGTCGTGGTGAATAAACCAGCCGAGTTCTTATCGGTATCGGGAAAGTATATTAGCGACTCTGTTCATGCACGTATGCAAGTTCGTTACCCTAACGCCACTGGGCCACTGGTTGTTCATCGATTAGATATGTCGACCTCTGGGTTGATCATTTTCGCGCTCACCTCAGAGGCAAACAAACACGTTCAGCAACAGTTTATTAATCGCTCTGTAGTGAAACGTTATACTGCACTGCTTGAAGGACTCCTGAACCAAGGAAGTGGGACAATCGCACTTCCCTTGCGCGGAGACATAGAGGACAGGCCAAGACAGATGGTGTGTCATCGTAGTGGCCGCAACGCGCAAACTGACTATCAAGTTATTGAAACAATCGGTCACCGAACCAAGGTTGATTTGTACCCCAAAACAGGTCGAACCCACCAACTTAGAGTGCATTGTGCCCATTCATCAGGTCTTAATACGCCGATTGTCGGAGATGATTTATACGGTTTCAAAGATAAGCGCTTATACTTGCATGCGGGGTATCTGAAGCTGCGCCACCCAGTCAGTCATGATCTTATCGAATTTACAGCGCCCTCGGATTTTTAATGAATCGCCCTATGATGGGAAGACACGTCACTTTGATACTCAAACTGCCTTTTTGTATGTACTATAGTGATCAACACGCCCTAACCATTATGGAGATCTGACCTTTGAACATACTGATTATTGGCGGCTCCGGTGGTATTGGTTTGGCGCTCATCGAGCACTTTTTATCCTCCAATAACACCCAGACTGTCTACGCGACTTATCGCAACGCTCAACCTAATATTTCGGCCCCTAACCTGAATTGGCATAAAGTCGATGTCACGGCTGAAGGTGATATAGAAGAGCTAGCGAATGCGATCCCAAAATTGGATGTTTTGGTCAACGCGGTTGGTGTGCTAACCGGGCCAGAGCATTCACCTGAAAAAACCATCAATGCTTTTGATGTGGATTTCTTTAACCAGAATCTATCGATTAACACCGTCTCAACGCTGTTATTAGCTCGATACTTCGGCCAACACCTTAAATCAAAGTCATTGAGCCATTTCGTCTCTCTGTCCGCCAGAGTGGGTAGCATTGAAGATAATCAACTGGGGGGATGGATTAGCTATCGGTGCTCGAAAGCCGCTTTGAATATGGCGATTAAGACCATTAGTATCGAGTGGCAACGGAAAAAGAATAACTGCTGTATGTTTGCTTTCCACCCAGGGACCACTGACACGTCACTTTCTAAGCCTTATCAAAAAAACGTGCCCGAACACAAGCTGTTCACTCCCCAATACGTCGCGGCTCAGTTAGCTAGCATGATAAAAACAACGACATCAGAAGATACTGGCAAGTTTTATAGCTTCGATGGCAAGGAAATACCCTGGTAGTTAAGTTCTGGTGAGTCATCGACCGTTTTAGAGACTACTCAGGGTAAACTTTAACGAATCGCTCTAATACTAAATTCGAGGTTTCATTGAATTCGACACCCACCTCTTGCGCATATTTTGAGAAGAAATTAATATGCGCAGCACGCCACCATTCGTAGCTACCATCGCCTTCTCCTTCTGACTCGGCGAATTCTCGAGTCACTTGATTAAACGGGCATATCGAAACTTCCGTCATTTTTACGATACAAACTGGCTCTTGTTTCCAGTTAAGCACGACCGTTAACAGTCCGACTTCTGGTAAAGGCTCATTTTCAGCCTCATACCCTGCTTTTAGGCTGCAGGAAGCGCGCTTTATTCCAAGGCTAATTAAACGGGCACATTCATTTGCATTGTATTCATCGGCGCAATAGTGTTCCGCAATAGCCTTGCATGATTTGAGTTGTTCGATTGGGGTCAACGTTGATAGGTATTGATCCAAATAAGCCTGTTGTACTGCGTTCATTTCTATTCCTAATAATCCAGTAAGCGGTTAACGATGGTTAGAGCATCATCATACCCACGATATTACTCACTCTTCACTTGCCATTCATGGCTCAGAACGGCTAGTACAACCGAATCCCACCATTGCTTTTTAAAGAAACGATGCTCACGAAAACAGGCTTCTTGCTTCATGCCAAGCGACTGACATAAATGGATAGCGGCTCTGTTTTTACTGATGGTTTCTGCATAGATCCTGTGGACACCCAGCTCAGAAAAGCCATAACTTGCGAGGGCGACGGCCGCTTCCTTGATCAGCCCTCGACCTTGATATTCTCTACTCAGCCCGCAACCAAAAGATGCTTGATTATCTGGCTCCAAACGCAGGCACACTGTCCCAATAAACAGACCACTCTCTTTGTGCTCTATCGCCAATTGAAACGACCGACGTGGATTCTCTGCCGCTTGCTCGATGAACAGCGCTGTTAGCTGGCGGTATTTTTTAGGATCGCAATCTGACTCATCGTAAAAGCGTTGATACTTAGGGTCTTGAGAAATAGCGATAAAGGCGGCTTCATCACTTTTTTTCATATCACGTAGCAATACATGTTCTGTCTCTAGCTTAAACACCACTTCTCCTTTGGGGCTTTGTTTTTCAATAATTTACTACGCCTTCCATTGGTTTAGTGAATGTAACATATGTTTTGTAATCTAGGTGTTTGTCATGGCGCTATTTGTGAAATGACTGTTTATAAAATGACTCCCCGTAACGGCTCAATAGCGAATTGATTCACAACACTATTTGAGAAGTTCATTAAAAATAACTCCCCATTTCCATTCAATTTTTGTTAGGTTGGCTAAAAGCTCTAATCTCATGTCAACAATTAGCAGGAGTGGATCAATGAAAATAGTCTTTCTGCACGGCCTTTACATGCATGGTATTGCCCTGCTTCCATTAAGTCAGCGCCTAGATAAGCTGGGCTACCACACGGATGTACTTAGCTACAATTCGCTTAACATAAACGCAGAAAACGTTTTCAAACAGATTGATGCGCTTCTTGACCCTTTCGAAACCAATATACTGGTAGGCCATAGCCTTGGCGGGTTGATGATCAAACATTACCTGACAAGCCGAAAACCATCTAACGTTCGAGTTTCACACGTCATCGCGATTGGTTCGCCTATTCAAGGGGCTTCGATTGCTGAAAAAATTTCAGAATTAGGTCTAGGCGCGATTTTAGGGAATTCGACTAAGCATGGGCTGGAGAAACATAACGATACTTGGGATTTCCCGCAAAAACTAGGGTGTATCGCGGGAACTCAATCAATAGGTTTAAGGCCAATACTTTTGGGGAGTGAAAAGTTGTCGGATGGAACCGTCACCGTTGAGGAAACAAAAATCAACGGTTTGACGGATCACGTTACCATCAACAGTAACCACACTAGCTTGCTTTACAGCAATGTCATACCGAATCAGATAGATCACTTCATTCAGTTCAATGCTTTTAACAAGACCAGTAGAAAATAAATAGACAGCGATTAAGCTGGATCACCTGTGTTTATTTCAAAACGCTGGTGATATTCTTTCATAAAATCTTCTCGAATTAGTTGCTCTAAATGTGAAGCACGTTCAGTTGGACAAAAGATCATATAATGAACAGACTGCTCACCAGTTGGCATACTACTAATATGAATATGTGGCTCCGGACCCGGTAAGTCAACGCCCGCTCGTTTTTCAATCACGATATTATATCGGCGCGCAACTTCAATAAAATCTAAACAATGCTCGTCGACCTTTTCCGTAAGCCCTTCAATCATCGGATATAAGTTAACAAAGTCTTGCACGACGATGGAAAAGCTGTGGTATACATATCGTTTCATAAAGTTAAGGTTCTTCACGGGGAACGTAAAGAACATGCTATTGGGCAAGGTGGCGGTTTTACCTGTGTAGTGATATTGACCATGGTGCAAATCAATCTCTTGGATAACAGTAGCCATTAAGTTGTGCTCAATTACCTCACCACTTATTTTTCCAACTTCTATCCAGTCACCAATACGAAACGACCGTGAACTGGCACGCTGAATTGACCCGGTAAAACAAAGAATAATCTCTTTTGAAGCAACCACAATAGCCACAGCAATCGCCGTTACCGATAAGGCAAACTCCGCGATTTCAGATTGCCATAGCATGAATATTAAAATAACAAAGGCCGCAAAGGCCCCATTTTTTGTCCGTGACATCCAATTACGCTGTTCTTCTGAAAGGAACAAGTCATCGCCGCGAATACCTGACAAAATTAGGCGACGAATCATGATAATCAACAGCAAGATCAGAGCACTAGTTAGGCCTTTGTTATCCAGTAAAAAATTAATAACGAGGTAAACCTTTTCCACCCTCTACTCCTTAATTGTAGAGACAAACGCTGTAACGCATATTAAATGAGTTACGGACTCATTACACACTGATTCTAGCCATCAAAAAGAAAAATGGTGAATTCGAACAAAAAAGCCGAGCATAGTGCTCGACTTTTCCCTTACTGCCTAGACTGACTTAACCAAGGCTATTCCCAATCTAGGATGACCTTACCAGACATTCCAGAGCGCATCATGTCGAAGCCTTTCTGGAAATCGTCCACTTTATAGTGGTGCGTGATGATTGGAGACAGGTCTAAGCCTGACTGAATCAAAGATGCCATTTTGTACCAAGTTTCGAACATCTCACGGCCGTATATACCTTTGATCACCAGGCCTTTAAAAATAACCTGATTCCAGTCTACTGCCATGTCGGATGGTGGAATACCTAGTAAAGAGATCTTGCCGCCGTGGTTCATGTTAGTCAGCATGCTGTTGAACGCTGATGGGTTGCCCGACATTTCTAAACCAACATCGAAGCCCTCAGTCATCCCGAGATCAGCCATCACGTCTTCTAGCTTATCTTCCATCACGTTAACAGCGCGAGTTACGCCCATTTTCTTAGCCAGATCTAGGCGGTATTCGTTTACATCGGTAATGACCACGTGGCGAGCCCCAACGTGTTTTGCTACTGCTGCAGCCATGATACCGATTGGGCCAGCACCCGTTATCAGAACGTCTTCGCCGACGAGATCGAAAGATAGTGCTGTGTGCACTGCGTTACCAAACGGGTCAAAGATTGAGGCAAGATCATCAGAGATTTCTGCTGGGATCTTAAAAGCGTTAAACGCTGGGATCACAAGAAACTCAGAGAACGCGCCAAGATCGGAAGAGCGGTT
>NZ_JBNGCJ010000436.1:0-955 GCF_049974785.1 Vibrio genomosp. F10 str. 9ZD137 | reverse complement strand
TGAACCTCTCTTCCGATCTCACATGTTTGCGGCAGCTTAGTGCAGCGTTATGTGTAAAAGAGGATTATTATGTACTACCTTCCCAAGTTGTTGGCTGAGAAGCTTTCTTACTTCAGCAAGTTTTCAATATTAGGTATCTGGGCTATCTCATTTGCTTCGATGATCTTATTTGCACTTATAGCATCTGCGATAGCTTCATTGAACGAGCTATTGGTCGCTCCAGCGTTTAGCATTTACTTGTTATTTGTCTTGGGAATCGTTTCGGCTAAGTTTTTTGCAAGAAAGAAAGTTATCCTAACCGATCCTGTCGCAGTAAGAATAGCTGCATCAGATGCAGGAGACTCGGCAGCTAAAGTCGGAAAAACTCTTTCAGAAATAGTTTTCTTGCTGTGCTTTTACTTTTTTCTATTTGGGTGCATATTTTTTGCGTTATCACCTTTATTATTTTGGGCACACACATAACAAAACGCTCAAACCGACACTCAACGCTCGGCATTTTTGCTACGCAAAAGTGTATGCCAAGGTTTCGTGCGGCTTAGCTCAGCGTTAGCTGTTTGATTCTGCTTTTGCGCATGAGGCTATTTTCTTGTTGCTTAAAATTCGTGTTGCACATCGAAAAGTTGGAGCGAGAGTTTCAAGTGTACTAGGAAAGTAACCTATCATATCGAAAGTCAAATTTTGCATAGAAAGTTGAAGTAATTAAAGGGCTTCATAAGGTTAAACATGAAATATGTAATTGTATTCCTATTCGCCTATTTCGGGTCCAGGTTGATTTTTAGCTTATTCAATTTTAGCTACAACATCATTTCAGATCCTTTTGACCTGACGAGTTTTCTAATAGACATCGGTGTGTTTGTAATGCTTTGGATACTTGCAGAGTTGGGCTTTAAGAAGTTTGCTGGAAGACGTCAGGTAACAAACAGCTAACAAGGCGTTTAAGGCAGATTCGCAACGC
>NZ_JBNGCJ010000435.1:0-10548 GCF_049974785.1 Vibrio genomosp. F10 str. 9ZD137 | reverse complement strand
CTCCATCGCTCAGTGCATCAGTTGCTTCTCCACAGCCCACTATTGCGGGAATGCCAAGTTCGCGAGCGATAATTGCTGCGTGGCAAGTGCGCCCACCTCTATTGGTCACAATTGCTGATGCTTTTTTCATGACCGGTTCCCAATCCGGGTCTGTCATATCAGTCACAAGCACATCGCCTTCTTGAACCAGTGACATTTGATCCAGGGAGTCCACCAGCCGTACTTTTCCGCTGCCAATGCGCTGACCAATGGCACGGCCTTCGATCAACACGTCCGCTTTATTATTGAGTTCATAACGTTCAATGACATTTTGCTCATTTTGCGAACAGACGGTTTCTGGTCTTGCCTGCACGATATAGAGCTTTCCGTCGATACCATCTTTGGCCCATTCGATGTCCATTGGGCGCTTATAATGCTTTTCGATGATGATAGCTTGCTTGGCGAGCTCTTTAATTTCATCGTCGTTGAGTGAGAATTGCAGCTGTTCTTCAGGCGTCGTATCAATGATATCGACTTGCTTACCAATCTCTTGATTATCTGAATAAATCATTTTGATAAGTTTTGAACCAAAGGTTTTCTTTACGATTGGCACTTGCCCTGCTTCTAAAAGCGGTTTGTGCACGTAGAATTCATCGGGGTTCACTGCGCCCTGAACGACCATTTCACCAAGCCCCCAAGAAGAGGTGATGAAGACGACTTGGTCAAAACCCGATTCCGTATCTAACGTAAACATAACCCCTGATGAAGCTTTGTCAGAGCGCACCATGCGTTGAATACCCGCGGAAAGCGAAATTCCACGATGATCAAAACCTTGGTGGACACGGTAAGAGATCGCTCTGTCATTGAACAAAGACGCATAAACATGTTTCGTGGCTTCAAGTACCGCATCGATGCCTTTCACATTCAAAAATGTTTCTTGTTGACCCGCGAAAGACGCGTCAGGAAGATCTTCCGCCGTCGCGGATGATCGTACTGCCACCGATAATTCTTCGTTGCCATCGATAAGACTGCGGTAGTCATCACGAATCGCTTGTTCTAGGTCGCCAGGAAATGGCGCTTTTAACACCCAATTCCGTATTTGAGCCCCGGTTTTTCGTAGCGCGTCGACATCTTCAACGTCGAGTTCGTCGAGTAATTGATGGATACGCTCATCAAGACCCTCAAAATCAAGAAATTGGTTAAACGCATGAGAGGTGGTAGCAAACCCGTTTGGTACTGACACACCAGCGTTTGAAAGGTTAGAAACCATTTCACCTAGTGAGGCATTTTTACCGCCGACTTTGTCGACGTCTTCCATGGACAGGCGATTAAACCAGAGAGTGTTCTTATGCATGAATTTCTCCGAATGCATTGCAGCTTTAATTGTAGGGGAAAGGCAAACGATTACGTAAGAGCTGAAAAAAATGCAAACAATTTTCTCAAGCTGTGGAGTACGTAATTGCATACCAGGTTTTGTTATCGTTATTATGGTGTGCATGATACTCAACATTATTTGATAGAATAAACAAAATATGCAAATTGATATTGAAAGTCGTGATGTGTTCTATGTTTCTGACGGCACAGCGATCACTTGTGAAACACTTGGGCATGTTTTGCTTGGGCAATTCTCTTTTTCTGCAAATGAGAAAACATTTCCCTTCGTTGAGACGGAAGACAAAGTGTCGGATGTTGTTAAAGAGATCGAACAAAGCTTTGTCAGAACAGGACAAAAGCCACTGGTGTTTTTTTCAATCGTCCTTCCTAGCGTTAGACAGATTTTACTCGAGAGTTCAGCATTTTGTTACGATGTGCTTGAAGGGCTTGTACAGAAAATGCAGTCCGACCTTGATATGAAGCCAACCCCTAAACTGCAACGTTCTCGTAGCGTAAACCGTGACTCCGCCACCTACTTTGACCGAATTGCTGCCATTGAATATACCCTAGCCCACGATGATGGCATCACCCTTAAAGGCATTGAAAAAGCCGATATCGTATTACTTGGTGTGTCACGCAGCGGTAAAACCCCAACAAGCTTGTATATGGCGATGCAGTTTGGTTTGCGAGTCGTCAATTATCCTTTCATTGATGATGACATTAAAGCCATGAAGCTTCTGCCCGAATTTGAAATTCATCGTCATAAGTTATTTGGCCTCACCATTGATGCGCAACGCTTGACCGAGATTCGCGAAAATCGGTTATCGGGCAGTGATTATGCCAGTACCGAGCAATGCAAACTTGAACTACAAAGTGTAGAGGCCCTGTTTAGGCGGGAAGCCATTCCTTATATCAATACTTCTTCGCTGTCTGTTGAAGAAATCTCCACACGTATTCTAGAAAAGGCCGGATTAAAACGGCGATTGGTGTAGTTTATTAATGTGTATAGTTTATTAATTTGAATAGTTTAATAATGGGTACCGCGTAGGAATTGCGACAGCTTAGCCATTCGTGTCGCTGAAAAGTCGTGTCGATAAGTCGTGTAGTTAAAAAGCAGTGAGGCCTACCTCTTCTCTCAGCGGTAGGCTTCATCTTTGATTATGTGCTTCTAAGCCAGTTTGTATCTCACTGGGCTGCACCGCTCGCTCTATTTTAGTTTACCCACGTCGGGAAAAGTGACAGTGTCTCCTTTTGCGAGCAATATCTGTATTTTATTCGGCCTACCGTTTGAATCTAAATACACTTCTCCGATCGAACTTTGATTGATTAAGCGCCTTTCCCCATCAAAGTCAGGATCTCGCTTATAAATCTTCATATTCTTACGCTTGGTGAATAGATTGAGAGGGGACCTTGGGCTATACAGTGCCCTGTCAAGCGCATCGCAGACCTTTAATAGCGGATCTGGGAACTCATTCTTTAAACCACTTGCGGTAATTTGATAAATATTGGGGCTGCTTTTACTGAATCTGAGGCGAATGTCGTAAGCAAATGAGTAATGCACGTCACCCGACAAAATGACAAAATTGGTGGGTGTCTTTGAATGGGTAAAGATACTTAGCAATGTGTTCGCTGAACCTGGGTGTGCCATCCAGTTCTCGGCGTCAATCAATAGCGGCTGTCCAAGGGCGGTTGCGGCTCGCTGTAACGTTTCTATAAATTTCACGCCAAACATAGGCGCAGGAGAAACGATGATCACCGCGGGTTCATTGATCAGCGAGTGTTGCAGTTCAGTCAGTGCTTCCCAATCCATCAGTCCAGAAGGTTTGTTCATTTTTGATTCTGAACGCCATCGTCTTGTCCTTGTATCGAGAACCAGGATCTTAGGGCTCGTTTCAATGGAATAATGCCATTGCTCAAACTGATATAGCGACGCAATGAGCGCATCATGCGTTTCGCTATGAGTTTCAAGAAATACGTTTTTCACGCTATTAATGAATGCATCATTGAATTGAGTCGGCGCGTTGCCCCACCCTTGAAAAAGCCAGTAGCTGATAAGCGCATTGCCAATAATACGATTGGAAAAAGCGTGTTGGTATGCGGCTTGCTCCCACCCTCGAGTTAAGTTCCAATCATCAGTAACATCGTGGTCATCGAAGATCATATAAGTGGGAATATGCGCCATCAAGCGGCGAACAGAAGAGAGCCCTGCAATAAACTCTTCAATGATTGGATACTCTTTCTCCCACAAATTCTTCCATTTTACGTCGAGTTCTTTTCCCGCATGGACAAAATTGTTTTTCTTTAACGCACTATTGTCGACGTATGCCCACAGCGTTGGGGACCAAACAAGTAAGTACATGGCGTTAAACTCTGCCAAAGAAATGAGGTGATTCCCCGACTCTCGAGAGCTAAACACGGGCACACGTCGAGTCAACCAGTTTCTGAGTCGTTCATGTCGGCTGAGAACGCCTTCCCCTCCATCTAAATAATGTGGCAAGATTTTATTTCTGCGATAAAAATTGTCTTCGTGTTTGTATAGATCTGAAGACGATTTTATCGGTGCCTCTTCAAATTCTTCCTCATTAAGGCCGAGTAATGTAATGACCTGTTGAATCGCATCCAGTGTTGGGCCAGCAACATGATCAGCGTAGATTTGATCACCGCTCATCATGAGTAAACAAGGTCTTTCTTCAATAGGAAGAAGCGCAACTTTTTTGTCTGCGGTAACAAGCGCATCTTGACTTGGGTAATGTGGATTACGGCAGGAACCGTGCATGACGTAATCAGCGTTGGTTTTAATGTCAAATTGCGGCCGGGTTTCTTCGTTGTACAGCAGATCGGGAATCAAATCTCTTAAGTTGCCATGCTCGGTCACTACATCATATTCAAGAGGCTCGTTTGTAGGAAAGTCTCCCGAAAGATGAAGCTGATACACCCATGCTCGTTTGCCTATTTTTACATGTTCGCCTTCTTCTAGCTTTGCTTTGACAATCTGTTTGTCATCATTCTTCTTAAATAATTCGAAATGCCCGATTAGAGGTGTTGAAACAGCCAACCAAATAGTGAGCTCAGAACGAGAACATTTTCTAAGTATAGGACCAGATAAAACAACAGGTAACGCACTATTAATGAGTGAATTTGGCTCTGTATTGTTGTCGAAGGAATGATCTGAAAGATGACTCGAGTGGCTTGTTTGGGGCTCTACTGGCATACGGTGTGTAAACTCCATTTCGTATAGTACTTTGGCACTCCCGTTAATTTACACCATTTGGTATGACTGTATCCATTTGAATTTCACTTGCTTTAAAATAGTGAGACAAAAGTTAATCAAGGCTCTAAATGAACGGTACGTACGGTACCCTTCCTTTCTAATAGCGACGTTAACGATCGACTAGCCATTGTTGCACGACCTCGAGTGCAATTTCAAAATCGTAGTCTTCTAAATACTGAACTAAAACAGACAACTTTTGACTGGCTTGAGGTACACGCTCAATTAATTCTGAAACTACGGATTTTGATTCAATGTCATAGGCTTCAATTAATATAGCTAAACGCTTAAGATCGTTGATTGGTATGAATTGCTCTGCATCATTCGTCTCCACCGTTTCGTCTTTAACAGACGCTAGTGACAACGAGGGACGACTCAAAGAAGTTCTAAGCTGATGCTCTAGTGGCGACAACTCTTCTTTCAAATCATTTAGTGAGGATTCATTAACACCAAAGCATAGCTCGAAAGAAAAACAGCTCCCTTTACCCAGTTCACTTTCTACCGTTATATCCCCCCCCATCACAGACACTAGTTGCTGACTAATATTTAGCCCTAATCCAGTACCGCCATACTTTCGCGTCGTTGAGGCATCCGCTTGAGAGAAGGCTTTAAAAAGGTCTTGTTGCTGTTCAATACCGATGCCAATGCCAGTGTCAATGACCTCAAACTGAAGTTTGGCAAACTCTTCAGAACGCTCCACCAACCTGACGTTAAGTGAAACTTCGCCATTTGACGTAAACTTAATTGCATTCCCTATTAAATTGAGAAGAACTTGAAACAAGCGAACAGAATCTCCGATGAGACTATTTGGGATCTTCTGGTCGGCGACTAAAAGAACCTTAACAGGTTTGTCTTTCGCCGACACAGACGAGACATCATTAAGCCCCTCAAGAACGGTAGATAACTGAAACGGAGCCTTCTCAATATTGAGTTTGCCCGCCTCAATTTTAGAAAAATCGAGAATATCGTTAATAATACTGAGTAAAAACTCCGCAGAACGGTGTACCTTTTTCACGTAGTTTTTTGCTTGCGGACTTTGTTCTTCCTGAAGCGCTAAATAGGCCATGCCAAGAATTGCGTTCATCGGCGTACGAATTTCATGACTCATATTCGCTAAGAAATCTGACTTAGCTTGATTCGCCGCGTCAGCTGATATCATCGCTTGGTTTAATTGTTCATTCAGCTCTTTCAACTCTGATATATCATAAGCCCAAAAAAGAGTCGCCGTTTCCCCTTCATTCTTAATAAGGTAGTAACTGGTCAACGCCGTGAATGCTTTTCCATTCATGGTGTTTAGCGTTACCTCTTTATTAATAACGTGTTTTTTTTCTAGTAACTCTCGATAAATTTCACGGAGGGTACTGTTTGTTGAATAGATAGACTCTACATTTACGTTGCTAACAACTTCAGAGCCAATGTCAAATAGGTCAAGCGCAGTGTCGTTCGTGTAAACGACTTTGTCATTTTGGATAATTGCAGCGGCGATAGGAGAGGCGTTCAGTACACCAATCAATTGTTCTTGCAGAATAACCGCTTCAGCTTGAGCCTGTTTTGTTCTTTGTACTTCGGTTTTAAGTCGACGATTCCAGATTAAACTGATAATGATAAACAACATTGAAAACCCAGTGACCAAATAGATCAATTGATAATTCGTGTTGTCGATAGTTTTGGGCGCAGACCACTTTGAGATAACGGATGTTTTCTGCTGTTGATCAATAGAGCGTATGGCCTTATCAATAATTGAATTTAATATCGGCTCATCGCTAGAAATATGAAATGTCGGAGAGACAACATAATTTGAACGCCCTACAATTCGCATATCATAGTAACCGTGATGACTAATTAAATAGTTGAGTACATGCACTGTATCCAACATGGCATCTAACTCGCCTTTTTCCACTTGGTCTAATCCGTCGCTCGTATTGTCAATCATCACCCAATCAATATCTGGGTAAGTCGCTAGCAGAACTTTCGTATTAGAAGCGCTTTCTAATACACCAACGCGCCATCCCATCAGATCTGGTAGGAGCACCCCACTGGTGTCTATCTTTGAGGCTATCGCTAAAGGGCTAGATATAATGGCCAGAGCAGGTTGATATTCACCAGTGAACGTTCGGTTTTCAACCGCTGCGGAAATCATAGTTACATCATTATTATTAATAAGTTGAGTGGCTTCAACCCAAGACTTAACATGAACGGGTTCGACCAATAATCCTGTTTTCGCATTGATTATTTCGATGAATTCAGCAATCATTCCTATATATTTACCGTCGCTGGAAAATCCTTCGTATGGTAATGCATTGGGGTCAACTGCCATTCTCTGGTTTGGATTTGATGAAATCCACTCCAGCTCTTCAGGTGTTAAATTTAGAATCTGCCCGGTAAGTTCATTTTCTTCATAAATTTTGTCTATATAGATCCGTTCATTTTCCTCTAAATGCTGAAAAAGGTCCAAAGACGGTAAATAAGCGTAATTACTGTCCATATTTTTAAGGTCGAAGTGGAATGTCACAACTCCTACTTTAACGTCACCATTTTCAGAGGAATAAATACTGTCTTTTGAAACACTGGTATAACTTGACGTATTAAAACTTTGGTCTTCGATTAACCTTCCGCCCGAATTGATAACGCTATACAATTTTTCCCCTTCTTTATTGCCCAATATCTCTATCGCAGCAAGATCTTGCGCTAAATCAAAAATTTCTACAATCGATTCAATCCCTTTAGTATCATCCTTGTATAAATACATCGCCAGTACTTGCGCGATAACATGCATTCGCTTTAACTGTGGACGAAAATCCATTTCTATGTGTTTTGTGACAAACTGACGAATCGCTGGTTTGTTGGCGAGAACACTGTTTAGGGAAGCGTTAAAACGATCTCGATGCTCTCTCTTCCTAAATTCAACATATATTGGGAAGGAGGCAGTAAATGAACTATGCCTATTTATTGTATTACGATTGACATCACTTTCGTGTTGCAAGTACCAATCTAGTACACGTGTCTCAACGATCAGTACATCAACTGATTGATTATTCAGTGCTTCAAAGGCTGATTTTAACGATGGATAATCAACAGCAGATTTCAGTTCAGTTTGCTCTAAAAATGCGTCGACTGCTTTCCGGCTAGGGGAATCGCCATCTTGTATAACTGCGCCAACTCTCGCTCCCTCTTCGATGTTTGAACGCGTTAGGGTTAGCTCTCTGGAAACAAGAGATACCGCGATGTATTCAACGTCGACTAACGAATCCGAATAATAGTGGTTACCAGGTAATTTACTGACAATTCCAGAATTAAAATCTATTTCTGAATCGTTCGTCAATATGTTTGTACGTCTTGAGTGTACTGCCCGGTGGGAATCACCGATTTGAAATCCCATATTATTAAAAAGCTCTTGAAGTAAGGAATACTCTATACCTATGGTAGGTGAATCAGCGTACATGTACGGAGGGTTACCAAAATCAAACACACCATCTAGCTTGATACGATATGGGTTATCTTTTAACCATTTACTTATTATGTAGTTTTGACTTTCGTAACTCATTTGACCGAGTGCTTTATTCATTACAGCGTGGAGAACGGTAGCGTCTTTATGAAGAGTAAAGCTAGCAAATGACGTAAACCAATCTTTTACAATGCCATTCGGCTTTAAGTTTTCAATACCAAATTCAGAAGCTAGGTTCATTGCAGAGACTAACTCACTGATCATTCCGTAGGCTTCGCCTTTACTCACTGCCCTTAACGCCGCCGCTTTAGTCTCGAAGACTATTGTTTTCATGTCAGGGAAAAAACCATTCACCAAGTCTTGTGTGTCCGACCCATCTACAACCGCTAAAGTAATAAGCTTAAACTGTTCTGTCGTATGAATAATAGGCGAAGAATACTGCGTAATTAGCTGTTTTTGATAAGGAAGGTAATCGTTTGTGTGAAGATATTTGTCGTCGTTCCCGATTTTATGAAAACTGATGGGTAAAACATCTATCTTACCTGAGTCTAATAATTCATTTGCACCCTTCCAACTCTCAACGCGAACATAGTTGACTCTTAGGTGAGTTAACTCTGCAATTTCCCGAATGAAATCGTGCACAATGCCATCAACCTCACCTCGATCGTTTTTAAAGAGGTATGGATAGCTGTTCTGAGTTAAGGCAACATTTAACTCTTTGTTTTGTGATAACCATATCCGTTCTTCAGGAGTGAAATTAAACGTTTCATTGGGCCATACAGAGGAAGAAAACAACACAAAGCCCAATAGAAAACTATTAAGCAACAATCGATTATTCCGCCAGAACTTCATAAACAAACCGTGAATTAAAGCCTCCATCGCTTAATCTTTAAATTTCGATTGAATGGCTAAAATTTCATCGAGGTTATTTAAAAATAGGGTCACTAAATTTGGGTCAAAATGCTGCCCTTTTTCCTCTTTCAATAGCGCTATGGTCCTTTCAAGACTCCATGCTTCCTTGTACGGTCTATCTGATGTTAACGCATCGAAAACGTCAGCAATGGCGGCTATTCTCGCAACAAGTGGGATTTGCTCGCCACTTAGTCCTTGTGGGTATCCATGACCATTCCACTTTTCATGATGGTTTTGCGCTACCTGCACAGCCATTTCCAACAATTTGGACCCAGCTGTATCCCCTAATATATCAACCCCAATATTGACATGGGTTTGCATTGTCTCCCATTCCGATTTGCCTAACTTTCCTGGTTTTAGGAGTACGCAATCTGGGATGCCTATTTTTCCTATATCGTGCATAGGAGCCGCTTCTCGCAATAAATCTGCGTCTTCCAGTGGCATTCCACTGGCCAGGGCGAGTACGTGACAGTAGTGACTCATTCTGAGTACGTGCATTCCCGTCTCGTTGTCTTTGTATTCCGCGGCACGTCCCAGCATTTTAACCATTTCTACTTTACTGAGGTTGATTTCACTCGTTTGTTCTTTAACTTTCAGATACAACGCTTTCTTCTGATCGTATAAAGCCAGCTGCGTTTGTACCCGTTGTATCGCCACCGCAGGTGTAACCGGTTTTGTTATATAGTCAACAGCACCAAGGCTTAACCCTTTTATTTCATCTGCGGGAGATATTTTTGCAGTAACAAAGATAATGGGAATATGAGCGGTATTAGGGTGTTCCTTTAAGAGCTTGCATACTTGGTATCCATCAATGTCTGGCATCATAATATCGAGAAGAATAAGGTCAGGCTGTGGCGTCATTTGAGCCAACTTAATCGCAACTTTACCACTTTTAGCAGCTTTAACTTGATAAGTACCTTTGAATAAGCCAGTCAATACATCTAAGTTTTCAGCAGTATCATCAACGATCAACAGTGTCGCTCTTTCTGTCATTACCTTCCCTCTTCCACGATAACATAATGAAATTATGAATTATTCTTAGAAAGTGTAGAAGTAAAATCACTATTACGCGAATCGTTTCGTCGCCTATTTATAAACGTGCTAGCCGTATCATGTTTTGAAAGGAATCATGGATGGTATTAGCGTAACTTGTATGTCTATCTTCGTGTGTTCATCTTGTCTATACATCAATGCTAATATGACTTGCGCATGAACTAACCCTGTTTCTGCTTATGATTTAATTTTAATTTTCTTATTTGAAACAAAAAGCGACCTAAGGAAGGTCGCTTTGAAAATTAAATAAACAACGAGATTATTAAATTTTTAAGCCATTCTTTGACCGGGCGTCCAACGTGCCAATTCAGGTGTTAGTTTAACGCCTTGAGACGTTAATAAGTTAATACGAGCAAGATAAGCAGCGCCGTGCATTAGGTGCTTTGCGAGATCAACGGCGTTACGTTGGGTGTAATCATCTAGGTAGCTGTCTTTCGCCCACTCATTAAATGCACCAAGCGCAGGACCGGCCCACACCTGGTAATCCATTTCGCGCCCCTTCTCTCCTGTGTTTGAC